>JANPDK010000167.1:0-3653 GCA_031431415.1 Acidobacteriota bacterium
TAATAACACGGGGTGTCTTTTTTGTTTGGGGTTTATTTGTTTTTTTTTCAGTTTTTATATTAATTGTTGAAGACGCCCTACATATTATTGGTATTCGTTTTTTTTGTTTTTATCCCTTTAGTCGGTGGGGGATTCTCCCACGGAACTATACTTCCTTGAATTCCGAATCCACGTCCTCGGTCGAGAGCGCAACTCGGTAGTTCTTCGACTGCACCTGCTTAGTAATAAGCAGATCGTCTTTAGTTTTAAGAAGATCGGCACGGTTAAACACCGAGATCTCGAAATTATATCCGTGCGTGATCGCGTCTTTCGGACACGCCTCGACGCAGAAGCCGCAGAAGATGCATCTTCCGTAGTCGATGTTGTAGACCTTAGCGTAGCGTTCGTCGCGGCCGACGCGCTCGGCGTATGGACGCGGGTCGTCAATCGCCTCGATGTAAATACAATCTGACGGGCAGGCTGCTGCACAGAGATAGCATGCGACGCATTTTTCCTTGCCATTCTCATCGACATGGAGGAGATGCTGACCACGATAGCGCGGCTGCAGCGTTACAGGTTCCTCCGGATACTGCACTGTCCACTTTTTACGCGGGATCTCGGATAGAGTCCGTTTCATTCCCTTGGCGATGGCAACAGTCGATTGAATTACATCTGAAACAAGTGACATTTAGTTAAGGCTCGCTATACCGACGACAAAGTAAACGATAAGGAAAATGATGCCGCCAACAAGGCCCAGGGCACCGGTAATAATGCCTGCCATTCCGAGGCCAGCACCGCCATATTGGGCAGGATCTTGTGTCGCTTTGCTTCTCGCCATAAACCCTGTAACGATAGCCCCGATGCTCGGAATAAGAGCGCCACAGCATACCGTCAACCCGAGGATTCCGAGGATCAGCGAAACGATCGCAAGTGTCTTGTTCTCGCCAGCAACACCTGCCGGCGGCGGTTGAAACGGCGTGTTCGAACCGATCTCCTGATTTGCCCAGCCCGCGTCTGGTGCGGGCGGAGGCGTCCATTCTGCGACCGGTGCTGCGGTCGGCGTATCAAATGCCGACGGAACAGCGTCGAAAGATGGTGTGGAAGGTTCAAACGGCGGTGGTTCGAAAGTCGGCTGTATCATCGTAGCCGCGTCGTCGTACGCCGGTTCGGGCTGCTCTTCGAATATTGGAGAAGCCGACATCGGCTCGTCAGGAGCAGCAAAAGGCGAGGGCGGCGGAGCGTCAAAGCCGGTGGCAGGAGCGTCAGGAGTGAGAAAACTCGGAGGCTCAGGTGCCGGAGTTTCCTCAATCGCCGGTATTTCGACGATATCCGGCTCAGGCTCAGACTTGCCCAGTGCAACCTGCATCTCTGACTCAGAGACATACATCGTCCTGAGTGGATCATTTTCCGGCAGATCTAGAACGTCCTCCGGAGCCGAGATCGGCATCGAACCGATGGTCTGATGAATAACCGGTTCCTCGGCGTCCTCTGCAACGATCTCGGGAACAACTTCTGCGGCCAGATCTTCGACCGCAGACGGCGGAGCCACCGTGCCGACGATTGTCGCATACGGATCAAAGGCCGGTTCGGTTTCTACCGCTTCTACCGCGGGAGTGTCATCTACAAGCGGCGTACCATCCGTCTGGCAGAACCGCATATTGTCATCAAACGTCGACTGGCAATTCGGGCATTTTTTCATAATAGTATTTAGTTCAGAGTGCAAGCTTCAGCCTGTTCTCATTAGGGCAAAGATAAAATCTACGTTCCCGAAACTACACAGGACGTCAATACACCGATCAAACTATTATACAGGTACAGGCTAAAGCCTGCACTCTGAACATCTAAACTAAACTAATTCCAGCTTGCTAAAGAAATATGAGATCTCGATCGCCGCATTCTCATCCGAATCCGAACCGTGAACCGCATTTTCGCCGATCGACGAGGCAAAATCCTTGCGAAGCGTGCCTTCCGCAGCCTCAGCCGGATTTGTCGCTCCCATCAGCTCACGCCAAGCCGGAACAGCATTGTCCTTTTCCAAAGCCAAAACCACACAAGGCCCCGACGACATAAATTCCGTCAGCTCGTCAAAAAACCCTTTGCCAGCATGAACGGAATAAAATCCCTCAGCCTGCTTCCGCGTCTGATGAATCAGCTTCATCCCACGCACCTTAAACCCAGCCGTCAAAACGCGGTCAACGATCTTCCCATGATTCCCGGCGCGAACCGCGTCGGGCTTGATGATTCCAAATGTTAAGTTGTTCATTATTATTAGTAATTTAGTTCAGTTCTTTTTAGTTCAGTTCTTTTTGATCGAAATTTTTCAAATCCTCTCAATTGTCCTTCGCCATAAAAAAGTAGCTTTATATTCAAGACCGTCGGATCCTTATCACCAACGACGTTACCAAAATATTCGGCGCACATATAGCAGCCTGGAGCGGCCGTTGCATACACACTGTAGTTTCCAGCCGGAACTGCGATCTTGTAATTTCCTTCCGCATCGGACGTAGTAATAAACCCGACCATGGTGCTTCTCTTGAGATGGATCGGGGCACCGGAAATAGTCCTTTCAGAGGGAACGAGGCGGCCTTTTTCATCATAGGCATTAGAGGCAACTTTCACCATTCCTTTAATAGTCACGAGCTTTGCAGACTCACTGACGATAGTTGCAAGTGCTTCGTTCCTTGCAACAGAATCGTTGCGTACACTACACTGCACTCGCGAATAGCAGACGCTGATTTTGTGTTTAACTGGTCGATATCCCTTCGCGGATACCAGATAATCGTATTGCTTGGCGGATCCGATTTCGTAATTAGCCTCAGCGCCTTTCCTCTCACAAAAAGTCGCCCTGTATAGAGAACCGAGAGCACCGGTCGCCGGTTCTTGTTCAACGAAACGCAAGTCTTCTAAAGGATCGCCTTTGGCAAGATTGAGAAATTCGAACGAGGCGTCCTTTACGCGCTTTTCGTTCTCATCAAATAACCTTATTTCAATGCCGATCTTTTGTTCGCAAGGTTGTGGATACGCAACCAGATTACCGAAAAGCAATAAGAAAAACACCGTGACGACTAGATACTTCATTTTGGATAATTCAAAACAACTCTCGTGAAGATTTACGCTGCCGCTCTTGAACCCAACACATCAACGATTGCCTGACCAATATCCGCCGGTGATTGAACGACACGAATTCCTGCGGCTTCCAACGCCGCCATCTTCTCTGCCGCAGTTCCCTTGCCGCCAGAGATGATCGCACCGGCGTGGCCCATGCGGCGGCCTGGAGGTGCGGTTTGGCCGGCGATGAAGGCGACGATCGGTTTTGTAACGTGGTCTTTTGCGTAAGCCGCAGCGTCTTCTTCGGCGGTTCCGCCGATCTCGCCAATCATGACGATGGCATCGGTCTCGTCGTCTTCCTGGAACATTCTCAGAGCGTCGGTATGATTTGTACCGATGATCGGGTCGCCGCCGATGCCGATGGCGGTCGACTGGCCGAGGCCGAGTGCGGTCAACTGGCCAACTGCTTGGTATGTTAGCGTACCGGAACGCGAAACGACGCCGATCCTTCCCTCTTTATGTATATGTCCGGGCATAATGCCGATCTTGCATTTGCCGGGCGAGATGATGCCGGGGCAGTTTGGGCCGATCACGCGTGTCGAGCGGTCGCGGAGATATTCTTTAGC
>JANPDK010000168.1:0-4382 GCA_031431415.1 Acidobacteriota bacterium
CTTGATAACAGGCAATACCGGCTCGACCCTCGGTGTATCGACGGCTCTCAGCGGTACGAACAAAGTTCAGTTTGCTAACGGAGATGTTCTGGCCTTGAATCAGACCGGCACTTCAGGCCCGCTGCGGAGTATCACTCTTCCGGCAAGCATGCAACGCATCACAATGGTCACCTATCATGTGACCGCCGATGGAACGCTGATACGGCGCGAGTACGTAAACCGACTGCCTGCGGCGGCGTTCGTCGACGAGCCGCTTGTTTACGGTGTCGAGGACCTTCAGATCCGTTATGTGATGGATGATTCATCGGTCGTCGATAATCCGAGCGCAGGCCCCGATGGCATTGCCGGAACGGCCGATGATACGCAGGCAAACCTTGCGGCTGTGCGCCAGATCAGGTTCACGGTGAGCGTCCGGTCGGTGGAGCTAAATCAGGCTAATCAGCCATATCGACAAACGATGACAGCAACATTTTCGACGAGAAATTTAGGCTACGACGCAAGCTAGCCTTTAAGGGGTTGATGAAATGGAAAAAGAAGTTGTTCAAAATACAGTTGTGAAAGGCGGCTCGAGACGCGAAAATGAGCGGGGATCGGCGATTGTGATCTCACTCTTCATTTTGGCTTTGATAACGGTTTTCGTCGCACTTGCGCTCAGCCGAACTTCGAGCGAGGCGTTGGCCGTCGGAAATGAGACCAGTGAGAGCCGTGCGTTCTACGCGGCACAGGGAAGTCTCGAAACGATGACCAGAAATTTCAATAAGAAGTTTGAGGTTAACCTTAAGCCGACCACGGTCGACTTTGACGATGTTCGAAACTCGGCTGTTCCGGGGCTTTCGACATCGGTAGGTGGTCTGTACACTTTCAATCAAGAGGTTCTCCAAACCTCGAACAACGCTCCCGTAGTTCTGACTGACAAAGCTTTCAGCGGACTCTATGCCAAGCGCGATAACTGGCGGCTGAGGACGACGGCGACCGACAACGTCGGCATTCAGGTGCAGTTGACCCGAAATGTGCTGAACAATCTTATTCCAATATTCCAATTCGGTATCTTTTACGATGACGATCTCGAATTTCACCCTGGCCCGCGTTTTGATTTCGGGGGCCGAGTGCATTCAAACGGTTCGCTGTTTATGCAAGCAAGTACTGGTGTCTATTTTTCTTCCAAGGTCACTACCGCGAATTTTATCTACACCGATGTATCGAAAAACGGCAGTCCGTGGAGTAACTGGGATGACAACGTTTGGGTAAAAAATGCTTCGGGTACATACGTGCAGTTGCAGTACAACATGGGTAGTGTCCTTGCCTCCCCGGTAAATGGGCCACCGGTAGTTTCTACCCCGGCACCCAGCATTCCTTTGCCCACCGCCTACAATAGTGCGAGTTGGGCCAGCAATAAGGCCCTGTTTGACGGTAATCTGGTCGCAAACTCGCCGAGCTTGCAACTTCCGCTGAAGTTGAACAGTGACAATACGTCGCAGAACCTGGGATTGCGCGAGGTCATAAAACGCGGAAAGAATATTGGTGACCTGTGGAACAATGGTACCGGTACCGTCGCCGTCCCAAATATTACGCCCGTACCAACGCCAAATGTTGACGACGGCATAACTGCCTCCGAGCGATACTACAACAAAACCGGTATTCGGGTCTCGCTTGCTGATTCGAAGGCGAAGCTTCCGGGCTGCGCGACGAGCAGTGGAACCGCAGTAGCAACAGCGTGCGGTATTCGTTTGGACGGCGATAGCGTCGGCGCGGGAACATACACAACTGGTGCGAGAGGTTATCGGCCTTTCCCGATGGTCGGTACACCGGCGTATATGGCCACGCAGATCAACGGCGAACGATTTAACTCAGGAAACAGTGGTCCGAATGCGAAGGAGACGTGGATCAAAGTCGAGACCGTCATTTATAATGCGGCTACAGAATCCTACGACAAAGCGGATATCACGGTCGATATTCTTGCTCTGGGCGTAACGGAGCGTGCACCAAATGTGTCGGGTTCATTCCAGATCACAGATTCCGGATACAACTCGACCTATGGCACTGACGTCGGGGTCGATTCGCGTTCGATTTTGAGGCTCCAACGCTATGCTATCGCCGGAACACAGATCCCATCGACAATCTTTATGTCGAGTGTTGCGAACGGGTCAGCATATTTCAACTTTGTAGCCAAGGGATCCGTTGCATCCGGCAATTGTAATGATGGGGCGGTAGCGCTTTCCACGTCTGGCTTTGATACGGGTACGCTCGCTGCGGCAACATCTTATTTTCCGGCAGGCTTTGCCGGAGACAGTAGGGTCTCGATGAGGAATGCGACGATCGGCGGGGCCACGAACCGCTGCGTCGTACCCTTTCCTATAAATATGTTCGATACCCGAGAGGGTTTGTATAACGACACCGATTCTGTCTTCAATCCTACTGACGTGGCGAACTACGGTACTAACATGCCGTGGAACGGAGTAATGAGCATGGTCGATATTGATGTAGGCAACCTCAAGAAATTCCTCGATGGAGCATGGGATACCAGCATGCCGATTGCAACCCCTTATTACACTGCAACCGGCCACGTCCTTCGAGGCAATGATATTCCGCAGCCAACAAATTCTGCGCCGAAGGCCGGTGGCTGGGTGGTCTATGTATCGGATCGTCGGGGCGACTACGATTTCGACGGTGAATACGACATGGAAGATGTGTTGGGTAACAACGACGGATTGCTCCAGGTCGGCGAAGATCTCAACGGGAACGGCACTCTCCAGGCTTCATATACAAATGAAGCCCCGAGATATACAGGCGCCGCTAACTATGTGGCGCCAGAGATCGCAGCGGTCTTTGACCATAAATACTATCGACGCGGCGTCCGGCTGGTAAATGGCCAGACGGTGCCGGGAATTTACAACACAACCACGCCCGAGAATACACGTGGGTTTACCGTTGCATCGGAAAACGGAGTGTATGTTCAGGGCAACTACAATGCAACCGGTATTTCCATTGTTGGAACTCCGACTGCCCACACCGACTATCTTCCGCTCAGTACCTCTGCAGCCGATATACCGGCCTCGGTAGTTGGCGACTCGATCACGATCCTGTCGAACGCGTGGCTGGATTCGAATAGCTTTTCTGCTCCTTTCGATGACGCCGCACGGGATGCATCTGAGACGACAATAAGGTTCGCAATGCTCTCGGGTGACACGCTCACGAGTTTAAATGGAACTCCCAACCAGGGCGGCAGTGACCCGAAGATGAATGGCGGTGTTCACAACTTTAAGCGGTTCCTCGAAACCTGGGGAGGCGATCGGCTTAACTATAGCGGGTCGTTGATAAATCTGTTCAATTCCGCCAACAATAACGGGACTTTCAAATGCTGCAACCACGTTTACAGTCCGCCAGACAGAAACTGGGTCTTTGATGCGACTTTTCTCGATATCAATCGCCTGCCGCCCGGCACGCCGTATTTCCAATACGTCCAGACCACCGGATTCCAGAGGACGAACGAGTAAATCATGGGCCGTAGAAACGCGAGTGGTAACTAGCGTGTCTATGGCATAAAAACCGCCGCCGAATTTGCATTCGGCGGCGTTTTTTCCATTTGAACGATGGTTATTTCAGCTCACTGTGACCGGATAATTTGGTGAGAAGTTGCCGAATTCTTCATTTTTCTTGATGAAAATGCCGCGTATCTGGCCGTTTTCGGGTTGGCCGGGCGTGGCGGGCGAGATAGTGAAGCTCGCGGGCATCTTCGTCGCGAAGGCGGCGATGTTCCACGCGGTCGAGCCCTGCCGCTGATATTCGATGCGAAGCGCGTCGTAGCCCTGCATCGAACCCGCGACATTGACGACATACCCGGTCGCAGTCGTGACGTTCAGATCGGGATGGACACTCGGGGCGCTCGGCGGCGTTATTTCCTCACCGACGATCATCAGGTCTTCGCCGATAGCGTCCGTGTAGCCCGGCAACGCAACGATAAGTTCGCGAAGATCTTTAAACTCGGTAATTATCCCTCTGAACGACCCCGCAGGCAGCGTCACTGCCGAATAAGCGGGAGCCGCCGGAGCCGCCGTGCCAGTTGGAACGCCCGTAAGAATCTCGTCCCGCCATTCGATCAGCGACGATGTCGTCGCCCGCATCGCCTCGACATACGTGTAGATCGCGTTAAAGATATTGCAGATCAAAACGATCCGCGTCTCCTGCGCCGCCGTCAATGGCAGCACCGCCGTATAACCGCCGATCTTTCCTTTGATGTTCAAAAACATCGCCGCCTGCTCCGCCAAACTGGTCGGATACCAAGGTCTTCTAGCCATAGCATTTTCCTCCTATGTGGTTAGGTAAAGTTGTATTGTCAGGTTTAGAACCGTGGAATAACCACAAAGGAGCTGGCTGGAAAATTC
>JANPDK010000169.1:0-13588 GCA_031431415.1 Acidobacteriota bacterium
GGAAGAGGTAATGCGGTTTCTCTGGCAGCACCTCGGTCTCGAGCCGGGAACGGACCTTAAGTCGTTGTTTAGACAGGCGATAGGCGTGCCGCAAGGAACGTTTACAGCGATCTTTCTCGAAGGTGCGACCGAGCGAAAGGTGGCGTTTGACAGATTGCTGAAGGTCGAGGAATACCGACAGGCAGCGGAGAAGCTGCGTGAGACTTCGCGGCTGTTGGATTCGCAGATAGTTTCGATTCGAGAAACGATCGCTCGTGCTGAGGGCGAGCTGACGCGTTCGGGGACTGTTGAGGAAGAGCATAAGGTTGTCTCGGGACAGGTTTCGTCATTGGGCGCTCAGATAGAGTCTCTGACCGTCGAACTCACCGCAAAACAATCCCGCGTTAAAGAACTCGATGACCTCGAACGCCGCGTTTCGGGTCTCAAAACAACCTTGGAACGCAGCCGTGCGGACGAGGAACGTGCGGAGCTGGTATTCAGGCAGGCAGAGCAGCGCTTGGGGCGGGCGACTGAGGCGGTAGGCAAGATCGAGGGGGTAAGAGCCGGACACGAAAGCCATCTCGCCACGCTCGGGCGGCTCAAGGAACTCGAACGCGAACGTGAGACACGCGACCGTTTTCGTTCGGAACTTGCGAAGACCGACGCGGCTATTGTGAGCGTTAAGGCTGAGCAAAAGCGGTTCAGCGACGACCTCGCCAAGCTGCAGAATTCGCGGCATGAGATCGAGACGCTTAAGCCAAAGGTTGCGGAGCAGGCGGCGATCGAGAAGGAGATCACCGAGCTTCGCGATCACATTACGAACGCCAAGAACGCTGACGAACGCATCGAGAGCATCGACCGCGAACTCAAACGAATGCGTGAGCGTTATCGTGAGAACCAGCAGAAGATGCGTGACGCTGAGGAAAAGACGGCACTTTCGGCTTCGCTTTCTTCGTTGGAAAGCAAGGATGCGAGCCTTGTGTCTGAGATCGCTGGTCTCAAGGCGAGCCTTGAGCGGGACCAGAAGTTTCAGAGCGAGATCAAGGGCGGTTTTTGTCCGGTACTGTCGCAGAGATGTTTGAATTTGAAAGAAGGCGAGACGTTGGAGAGCTTCTTGTCGAGCCAATTTGCCGAAATGACCGAGCGTATCGCGTCGCTCGAAACGGAACGTGCGTCGGTCACCGCAGACCTCGTAAAGGCCCGCGAAGGGCATCAGCAACTCGCTGCCCTCGAAACCTATCGCCAACGCGAGGCCGAACTAAAGGGCGAAGGAGCAGAGCTAACCGCCAAGAGAGCTTCGCTCGAAGCTAGACGCGGACCGGGTGAGACGCAGCAGCGGCTCGACACGTTGACGACGCAGCTCAAGTCTCTGGCCGATCCTGCCGCACGCATTCGGCTACTTGAGCGAGAAGTTGCCCGCGAGGCGGACATTCGCGAGGGCCTCGGCAATGTCGAGCAGAATCATGAGCGGCTGGAAAGCGACCGCAAGCTGCACGCTGAGCAACTCGACGAATTTAAGGAACTCGACGAGCAATGGACGCGTCTAACATCTGAACGCGACACCACGGCCGAGGCTCATCGGGTTTTCCTGACCAATGAAGGCGAGTCGGCGGCTCTCGCGAAGCGAAAGGAAGAGCTTGATGCGGCGTCGAGCGATCTGACGGCGAAGGCTCTGGCAGTCGAGACGGCGGAACGTGATTTTGCGGCGGCGGGCGTTGATTATGACGGTGACCTTCACAACGCGGAGAGAACCGCACTTTTGAATGCTGAGCGGCGAGCGGCTGAGATCAGGGCGACGTTTGATGCGGCGAAGCGTAGGGAAGCACAATTGGCGACCGAGATAGCACGGTTTTCGGAGCTTCGAAGGTCTCTCGCAGGTGAATTCAAAGAAAAAGAACGTCTCGAACGCGTTGCTGAGGCAACCGCGTTTATCCGCGACACACTCAAAGAAGCGGCACCGCGGGTGGCTCGGAATTATGTCTATCACGTTTCGCTCGAGGCGAACCAGATGTTTCGTGAGATCACCGGAAACGCCGAACGCACGCTGAAATGGGGCGAAGATTACGCCATAATGCTTGAGGAAGACGGCTACGGGCGGCCGTTCCAGAGTTTTTCGGGCGGCGAACAGATGGCGGCGGCTTTGTCAGTGCGGCTGGCGTTGCTAAAGCAACTGACCGACATCCGCGTCGCGTTTTTCGACGAGCCGACCACAAACATGGACGCCGAACGCCGCGAAAACCTCGCGATGCAGATCAGCCGCATCACGCATTTCGATCAGCTTTTTGTGATCTCGCATGATGAGACGTTTGATAGTTATGTGGATAATGTGCTGGCGGTCGGGCCGTAGGAGCTACGCGTTTACGCATTAATTTGCTCCTGGCAGCACAAATTCACGCGTAAACGCGTAGCTCTTACTTATGAAACAAGTCACCATAGTTTGCGACGGGTCGAGCCTTGGGAATGGGCGTGGGAATCCGCGTGCGGCGGCGGTGGCTGTACTTGGGTTTAAGGGGCTGTGGAAGGCGGTCGGTGAGTACCTCGGCAGCGCCACGAATCAGCAGGCTGAGATCGCCGCCGCCGCGATCGGGCTTGAGAATCTCACGGAAGCTTGTACCGTCACGCTGATGTCCGATTCGCGATACGTGGTCGAGACGATGGGCGGCACGTGGAAACGCAAGACCAATCACGACTGGTGGAAACGCCTCGACAACGCCGCCAAAAAGCATCAAATAACCTGGAAATGGGTCAAAGGCCATAACGGCCATGACGTTCAGGAAGTCGCGGACTCTATGGCAAGGAAAATGGCGGAGCTCGGCTACGTCGATAAAGCGTTGCTGGAAGAAGCGGTCGTCGAGCTTGGTGTGACGGAGATTTAGTCGCAAAAAACGCAAAGGACGCAAAAAAAGAAGACCTTTTGATGAGACTTAAAGTTAGTAAAATTCTTTTCCTTTTTGTGCTTTTTGTGTCTTTTTGCGGCCAATCTTCTTACGCACAGCTTCGCACTGGCCTCGGCTGGGCATGGCAGAATCCTTTGCCGCAGGGGAATCCGCTTTATGCGATACATTTTGCTCCTGATAAGGAAATTGGATTTGCCGTCGGATCGGACAACACGATCTTGAGCTCGACTGATGGAGGTTTTAGTTGGCGAAAACAGACTTCGCTGACTGACGTTACATTTTCCGGTGTTTTTGTCCGGGACAAAGCGAACGCATTCGTCGTCGGGGCACGCGGGACCGTTTTGACGACCGTAAACGGCGGCAAGGATTGGAAAGCGGTCGCCGTCGATACGCGGGACCACCTTTCGGCGATCGAATTCACCGGTGACGATCTCAAAACCGGCTGGATAGCGGGAACGTACGGTCGCATCATCAAAACAGCCGACGGCGGCCTGACGTGGAAATCCCAAACATTAGGTAGCTCTGAGCAACTATTAAATATCGACGCCTTCGACGCGACACACGCGGTTGCGGTAGGCATTAACGGGGCGGTCGTCGCTACGGCTGACGGCGGCGAGACATGGAAAGCGTCTGATCCTTGTGCCGGAGCGATCGTCACCGATGCGGCGTATCTCTCTGCGACAGACGTGATAGTCGCCGGGTACGGCGGTTGTGTTGCACGCAGCTCTGACTCGGGTACAACCTGGAAACGAATCGATATTTACAGCAAAGCCGACCTGCTCTCCGTCTCATTCGGCGACGCTGTCAGCGGTTCGATCTCGGACGCGAACGGCATGATGTGGATCACGGGCGACGGCGGGACGACTTGGTTGCCGCTCAATGTGCGCACGAATCCAAAGCTCGTCGCGGTCTCATTCGTCGATAGATTTACGGGCTGGGCGGTCGGCGAGAACGGCCTTATTTTGCGTACCGACGACGGCGGTTTTAGCTGGCAGCGTCTGAGCGAAGGCGGGCGTGAAGACGTGAATGATATTGCGTTCATGGACAACGAGATTGGCATCGCGGTCGGTTCGCGAGGCCGCGTTTGGATCACGAACGACGCCGGTCGCAATTGGCTGGCGGTGCTTTCGTCGGTGACGACAGGCCTGAATTCCATTTCGTTATACGATGGCCAGCGGGCGTGGATAGTCGGCGATAACGGTGCCGTTTTGAGGACGGTCAATGGGGGTGCGAGTTGGGGCAAGGGCATCTCGGGTGTCAGCGAAGACCTGCTCGGCGTGAGTTTCGCCACCGACAAGATCGGCATCGCGGTCGGTGCGAACGGAATGATCGTCCGGACAGATTCGGCCGGTGCGTATTGGGAACAGGTCGAGTCCGGCACGCGGCTTTGGCTCGAAGATGTAAAAGCTCTCGACGCCGAACGAGCAATTGTTGTTGGCGATCGCGGCACTATTCTTCGGACTGAAGACGCGGGCAAGACATGGGAAAAGGTGGCGACGAACGTCAAAGAAAATCTATACGGCGTGAGCTTTATAGATGATAAAAATGGCTTCACGGTCGGCTCGGGCGGCATCACGCTGCACACGACCGACGGCGGTGTGACTTGGAGAGATCAGGAGTCGATAGTCAAATTTAACCTGTTTGCAGTGCAGGCATTCGGGCAAGCGAGTGCGATAGCGGTTGGCGAGCTCGGCACCGTTTTGATCACCGAGGACGGCGGCAAGACTTGGGCGATACAGCAGGGAATTACGGGCAAAGTTCTGCAAGCGGTCGTCTATCGCGGGGGCAATCGCCTATGGATTGGCGGTCGCGGTGGTGCGATGCTCAAGCGGACGGATCCGTTAAGTCCGCGTGCGGTAACATTTCCGGCAGGCCCGCCTTCGCTAAAAAATGCTCCGCCGCGGATCAAGCCTAGTCCACGCCAACCGCTCATCACGGTGACGGACGACGGCGATATCCCATTTGCCGTACCGGTGAAAAAGCCTATTCGATAGTCACGATCACAGAGATCCATTCACCGGCTAGCTCGATCTCATATTTGAGATCTGAAATTTGAAATTTCTGAAGAGCTTCTCTGATCTGCGGTTCCTGTTCGGCGAGAATTCCTGAAAGTAATAGCGTGTGTTTTGCTTTAGCAAGTAGAAGCCCCAGGATCGGCACGATGACATCGATCGTCAGATTGGCACACACGAAGTCGAACGCCTGAATAGCTGCGTCGATCGATCCGTCAAAAAAACCGATCTGCTCGGCGACATTATTGAGCATCGCGTTCTCACGGGCGATCTTTACGGAATCGAGGTCTGTGTCGCAGGCGAGAATATTCGTGCCACTAAGTTTCGCCGTCGCGATCGCGAGGATTCCGGTTCCTGTGCCGACATCGAGTACGGACATCGACGCGTCGTAGCGTTCGCTGATCGCCTTTAGACAAAGTTGCGTCGTTTCGTGAGTTCCGGTGCCAAATGCCATGTTCGGTTCGACGCGGATGATGATCCGCTCAGGGTCGTTGACTTCGGACCACGGCGGTGCGATGACGAATTTACCGATCGTTGTTGGTCTCCAGTGCTTTTTCCATTCGGCGAGCCAGTCGGTTTCTTCGACGATTCGGTGAGCGATGCTTTTGACCGCGTTGGTGGCGAAGCCGTAGATTCCCAGCGAATCATCAACTGACGAACGGATAGTTTCGTCGTCGAGAACTTCGTCGAAAAAGCCGGTGACCATAAGCGGTTCGTCTTTTTTCTTTCTTAATCCATCGATCTCAGTGCCGAGCGCTCCGAGTTCGTTGAACGCCGATTCTATTGCCTCGGAAGCTTCATGCTCGGCAAGAATGTCGACGGCGTACCAGTTCCGGATCATTGCCGCACTCCCATTTCGTCGAGATCACGTTCGCGATTACGCCAGCCTTCGACGACTTTTACAAACAATTTGAGGAACACCTTTTTGCCGATCAGCTTTTCGATATCGATGCGTGCCTTAGTGCCTACATCCTTTATCCGCGAACCACCTTTGCCGATGACTATCTTCTTTTGCGAAGCACGCTCGACGTAGATTGCGCAGAAAATACGCGTGATCTCAGGATCGCTGTCGTCCCAGACTTCAGGAACGACGGCGGTTACATATGGAATTTCCTCGCCCGTCGAAGCCAGTATCTTTTCGCGCACCATCTCAGCCGCGATGCTACGTAGTGGCTGATCGGTCATCTCGTCTTCGCCAAATATCGGTTCTCCGACGGGCAGGTGCTTGATGATCTGCGTCAAGAGGTTGTCGATCGAATCGCCCTTGAGAGCGGAGATCGGGATGATCTCGGCGAATTCATGCTCGCCGGAATATCCGTCGATAAGCGGCAGCAGATCGTTTTTTGCCCTTATCTTGTCTATCTTATTGAGCACGAGAAGCGCCGGTTTTTCAGCATTCTTGACCAGATCGAGTACGAAGCGGTCACCGTTGCCCGTCGAGACACTTGCGTCCCGCATCAGCACCAGGAGGTCGACATTTAGGATCGCGTCGTGAACCGCAGCCATCATTCGACGGTTGAGCAGATGCCCCGGTTTGTGGACGCCCGGTGTATCGACGAAGACGATCTGGCCGTCGTCGCGGCTGACGATTCCCTGAATTTTATGCCTGGTCGTTTGCGGTTTATTTGAGACGGCGGCTATCTTTTCGCCTACAAGGCGATTGAGCAGCGTAGATTTTCCTGCGTTTGGGCGGCCGATGAAGGCGACGTAGCCGCTCCTAAAGTCTTGTTTTGACATTAATTAGACGTTAACAAAATATGCAGTCTGCTCCTATTGCGGTTTGATCAGCCGCTGCTTGGCCGCCATCGCGGTTCGGAAACCGCCATCGGTCACATCGCCTAGTTCGATGGCTCTATCGTAGAGTTTCAGGGCGTAATCAGCCTGATTCTGAAATTCGTAGATACGTGCCAGTGCGACGTATGTGAGCGAAAGCAACGCCCTGTCTGTTGTTGGAGTGGCGGTCGAGATGACGTTGCTGTAGGCGGCCTTGGCCTCGAGCAGTTTCTGGGCCTGAGCCGTTTCGTCATTGATGCTCTCGAGGGCGAGGCTGGCGACGCGGCCGATGTTGTAGTAGATACGCGGCTCGGACGGATACTCGACGAGCAACTTCTTGAGATCGGCATTGGCCTTGACGAGGTCTTTAGATTCGACCGTTTTTTGAATTTCGAGTAGCCGCGTGGTCACTGGGTTTTCTAGGGCAATGGTTCGCGTTTCGGGATTTTTCTTGCGTGCGTCGCGGGCGGCGACGGCACGTTTTCGAGCTTCGCCGGTAGTGGTGAGCCTTGCGGTTTCCTTTACCGGATCAAATGCGGCGATCATTTCTCGCAGCGAACCGGCGATATCAAAGCCCGAGTCCTCGATGCCTTTAAGCTGTTCGGCGAAGTAAAACGAAAGCACAGCACCTTTCTCGTAATCCTCGTGCAGCCGCAGCGTCGCCTCGTCTGACAACGCTTCGGTAAATCTCTTCAGTTCGCCCGAGACCTTTTCCTTTCCTTCTCTCGTCCTTTGCTTATCGATCAGCTCGCGTGACTGCTCGGTCGCGATACGGAGTTGGGCAAACTCATTCTGCCTGACATCGACAGCCGCGACGAGAGAGCGGTTGATGGCGAGGAATACGTCTGTCGATATCGACGGCTTGGCCTTTCGCGTTTCGTCAAGCAAAGGCTTTGCCCACGAACGCATTGCCGCGACCTCGTTCGAATTTGCCAGCACAAGCGGGTCGATCACGAATCTCAAAAACGCCCGCCGTGCATCTGAGAAGCTCAGATCGGCGTCCGGCTGGACGATGACATAATAGTCGTCGCGAATGTTGAGAAAATTAACGTCACCCTTTGCCACCAGCTTTTCCGGGACGAGATAGAACCGCCGCTCGACCTCGCGGGTCTCGGTCTTTCTCAGCGTCTCTTTACTTTTATCTTTTCGGGTCTCAACGACCGTTCGCTCAGTGATCGTGAGCCGTGGGCGGGTGTGCAGATAATCGAGCAATTCCCTGACCATCTCGCGTGCCGACACGCGGAGTATCGCGTCCGAATCGGCACGATAATCCTTCACATAATCGTCGAGTTTCACACCGATCGACGACTTGCGATAAAACTCGCGAACGAGCGGTGCAAAATCCAATACGTCGAGCAAACTCCCTGGCAGATCGCTAGTGATTACGGGGTCGGAAAGATCGGGCACAGGCGTGAGCGTGTAGGCCATCGAAACGAAGGGTGCTGCGATCTGGGCATCGGTCGCGTTCGGATTTCGCTTTTTGTACTGAGCGATAAAAGTCGAAATTCGCCTACGCAGGTCTTCGGGAAGTGCGGCATTATCAGCCACCACCTGCTCACGAAACTTCATGCCTTTCTCAGTCAGCGGCGTGTTAACCAACCGCTCATCGAAACCGGCGGCATTCTTCGCCGTCGCCATCTCAAGCGCCGACAGCACCACTATTAACCGCTTATCCGGCTCGATCCGCACGCCGTAATTGGACAGATCGAAACCTGTCGGCACGCCCTGTCCACTCACGCTAAACGTAAAAAACAATCCAATCGCTATAACTAAAAGTCGACGCATGTATATCTATATTCCCAGCCGTTATCTCAATAAAAACAGATGATTTACCGGAGCGTAAAGATGTATTCAAACACAAGAGATATTCTACGCCATCTCCGCCGCACTCTCCACTCTTAACGACCACTACAAACTGCCTAATGCCGCGTGTCCCACCCCGCGCGTATAGAGGTCGTCCGACTGCCAACTGCCTAGCTCCAAACGGCAAAAAACTTGACATCGGTCGGAATGGGAATATACTTCACCCATAAAACATACACAGCAGTAAGCGTTTGTGTGCATAGCACCAATGCTCCTAGTTGTCAGCCGTTCGTGCATTTTTTTGCATTTCAAGTTGGTAAGGAGGCCGTCGCCATGTCAAACATCCGCAAATTATTTCGTCTAAACATTTTTGTTATTGGGCTCACAACAGTTTTGATGCTGGCAATAGCCGCAAACTGGAGCGGCGTCTCGAGCATTTTTACCTCCATCGAGGTCGCTGCTCAGGAAACTCCACCTACTGAGCAGGTTCTTTCGCCGTCGGCGCTGGCATATACTCGCTCATCGTTTACGAGCGCGTACACGCCGATCACAACCGGCGGCGGGGCGACCCAAATAAATGGTGGAACCGGGACAGGAGACTTCTCGTCCAGCGCCGGCACGGCGGACGTGAACGACGGAACGGCATACGTCTCGCTACCTTTTGATCTCACGTACAACGGAACGACCTTCACGGCCGGAACAAATTTCTTAGGCATTTGCACGAATGGATTTGCATATTTCTCAAATGTGAATACAAACGCCTCGAAACAGACCACTTCTGCTCGCGCCGCCCTTTTCTCCGCAAATCCCCCCAACAACACACTGGCTCCGTATTGGGATAATCTAATTGCTAACACTGCATCTAACGGAATCACGGGAAATGTTCTATTCCAGACATCGGGTGCGGCCCCAAATCGCGTGTTTACGATCCAATGGGGAAATTATCCCTCACAAGTATCCTTTGCTCGCGGCCTAAACTTCCAGGTAAAGATCTACGAAGGAACAAACGTGATCGAATTTCTCTATGGCCCCGTCGTCGAAGGCACGATAACCGGCGGCAGTGTAATTGAGGCCGCAGCAATCGGCATCGAGAATGTGACGGGCGGCAACAACAATTATCTCGATGCGCTCACTGGTTCCAGCCAGACGAATAACGGCATGATGACGTCGGGCAATTTTCCAAAATACAATTTCCGGTTTGCTCCCGGTGCGCCGACAGCGATCACAGGCGGCGTCTATAACGTCGGGGTGGGGCAAACCTATCGCAATTTATCCGAGGCAGTCGCCGATGTAAATCAACGCGGCATATCGGGACCGATTACGTTAAACCTGACCGATGCGAACTACGACTACACCACGCCAAACGGCAGCAATATTTTCCCGATTCTACTTGGCCCGGTTGCGGGCAATTCATCTGTAAATACTATTACGATCGAAAAATCCTCGGGTATCGCGACAATAACCGCTGACGGATACGGCAATAACGGCACCATTGGCAATCAATTGTCTTCCTCGGTGATATCGAACACCCACGAGCCGATGTTCGGGCTTATCGGTGCCGATTATGTGACGATGAGAAACCTCAACTTCACGGTTGTACCCAACGTAAATCTTAATGCTCTGAGCGGCAGCAATGTCGACCACGCTCTGCTTGTATTGAGCAGCTCGGCGACAGACGGAGCGACAAATAATGTTTTTCGCGATATCTCCATCTCATTGGACAGGGCTAATCGTGATTCGATAGGCATCTATCAATTTGCACCCTTCGCGCCGAACTCGGCGAACAAATATTACAACCTGACAATTTCAAACACTTTCGCCGGTATCTGGCTTGACGGAGGCGGGTCGACGACTCCTGATGTAGGCTGTGAAATAGGTGTAACCGGGACGGTCACCCAAAATACGATTGGCGGGCCAAACGCCAACGACATCGGCAACGGCAATACTCAGCCCTGGGGCATTCGTGTCAGAAACCAAAGCGGTGTCAAGATCTTTAAAAATGAGATTCGCAATATAACGGGAACCGGTTCACTGCCGGTCGATGGTATTATTCTGGATAATCTCGGGTCCGGTGTGACGAGTGTAGGCTCGAACGAAATATCCGGAAACATTATTCACGATTTGAATGGCACCAGTATTACGTCCGGCGTGGTCAGCGGAATTCGCGAAAACCTGACAAACAACGTCGGGAGTGTCTCAAATGTCTTTAACAATTTTATTTACAACCTGAATAGCGCCTCTACCGCTAATGCCACGCGGCGCATCATCGGTATTTCATCGCAAGACACCGGAACCGGTGCCGCCGCAACTCACAATATTCATAACAACAGTGTTCGCATCTCGGCAACGAACCTTGCCACTTCCAATTCAGCGTTTGAGATAGGTTCGACCACGCCTGTATTCAACGTCCGCAACAATATTTTTGCTAATTTTACGGGAGCGCAGACCGCCCCTGCGGGACACTATTGCTGGGCCTCGACCAGCTCGAGCTCGATCGGCGGCGCGGGATCTGTTTCGGACTTTAACGACCTCTACATCGACAACACGACGAACGGTTTTGTCGGGCGCGGGGCCACGACCGATTTTGCAACACTGGCCAATTGGCAGACGATCCTGGCCGGCGCCGGGCCCGACGACAACAGCATCAGTGTAAATCCACTCTTTGCATCTGCAACGAACCTTCATGAAACGCTCTTATCTCCAACAATAGATACGGGAACAACGATCGCGGCCGTGCCCGTCGATATTGACGGCGACACGCGGCCCCATGGCGCGGGGATTTACGACATCGGCGCGGACGAAGCGATCCCGGAGATAGACGTTAAGGGCCTCAACGTCTCGATTGCGGACGGCGACACGACGCCCTCGGTTACTGATGATACCGATTTTGGCCAAACGCCCGTCAATGGTGGGACGGTTTCGCACGTATTTACTATCACGAATACGGGTTTGGCTTTACTAAATCTGAGCGGAACACCACGCGTTGTTGTCGGCGGCCCGAATGCGGCCGACTTTACCGTAACATTGCAGCCGGCCGCTACCCTCGTATCCGGAGTTGGCACCACAACGTTTACGATTCTCTTTGATCCAACCGCCGGCGGATTGCGCTCCGCGACTCTTAGCATCGCAAATGATGATCCGAATGAGGCTCCATACGATTTTGCGATCCAGGGCGTTGGATTAGTTCCGGAAATGGATGTCAGGGGGCTTAACGTCTCGATACCAGATGGTGACGTGACGCCGTCGCTGGCTGATGACACTGATTTTGGCGGCGTTAACGTCACAGCCGCAACCGGTACACACGTTTTCACGATCTCGAACAGCGGCCTCGCGGCCCTAATTCTGTCGGGCAATCCGCGGGTGGCGGTCAGCGGTCCAAATGCTGCCGAATTTGTGGTGACGGTTCAGCCCAATTCACCGGTTCCGATCAGCGGAGGGACGACGACCTTTACTGTTGTCTTCGATCCGGCGGCAGTTGGGCTGCGCCTCGCGACATTGACCATCGCGAACGATGACCCGGATGAGAATCCGTATGATTTCGCGATACAGGGAACCGGCGTAGCTGGACTTGAGAGCGATGTGACACCCCGACCGGACGGTGACGGTTCGGTCATTAGCGGCGACGTTATCCAGATGCGTCGGTTCGTGGCCGGACTCGACGTTGTGAGTGCGGCGCCCAACGAATTTCAGCGTGCCGACGCTGCTCCGCGCATCTCTTTTGGCGATGGAACAATAACTTCAGGTGATGTTGTCCAGGCGCGGCGATATGTGACCGGGCTTGATCCGCCGACCGACGCGGGCGGGCCGATACAACCGGCGCCAGTTCCGCCGCCCGTCTCTGACGTCTTGAATGACGTTTATGCGTACTTTTTTGGACGCGAAATAACGATCGGGCGTTTGGGATCAACCGATGGACTGACCGTTAGCGTGCCCGTCGAGATGGAGTTTAGCGGCGACGAGGCGGCGCTGAGTTTCACCCTGGAATATGACGCCGCCAGACTTTCCAATCCACGCCTTGAGTTGGGCGAGGCATTCGGAGACGATGCTGTCCTTACCGTGAACACGGATGAAAACGGGCGGATCGCGGTTTTGGTCGACTCGGCCACGGCATTGGTCACGACAAAAGGGGCAGCGAGGATTGTCGTTGTTACATTCGACGCAGTTAAAGATGCCGACGGCTTTGGAACGGTTTCATTCAGTGACGCGATCGCAGCAAAGAGCGTTTCGGACGCATTCGGAAATTCACTTCCCGTCCGGTGGATGAACCAAAAGTAAGGCCGTTGGTGGTTATGCGACGAAAAATGGCAGTCCGGTTTTGGCCGGACTGCCTTTTTGGTGGAATCAGCTAACCGTCACCGGATAATTTGGTGAGAAGTTGCCGAATTCTTCATTTTTCTTGATGAATATGCCGCGTATCTGGCCGTTTTCGGGTTGGCCGGGCGTGGCGGGCGAGATGGTGAAGCTCGCGGGCATCTTCGTCGCGAAGGCGGCGATGTTCCACGCGGTCGAGCCCTGCCGCTGATATTCGATGCGAAGCGCGTCGTAGCCCTGCATCGAACCCGCGACGTTTACGACATAGCCTGTCGCAGTCGTGACGTTCAGATCGGGATGGACACTCGGGGCGCTCGGCGGCGTGATCTCTTCGCCGACGATCATCAGATCTTCGCCGATCGCGTCGGTGTAGCCCGGCAACGCGACGATAAGTTCGCGAAGGTCTTTCAACTCCGTAATTATCCCGCGAAACGATCCGAGAGGCATCGTCACAGCCGAATAAGCCGGAGCCGCCGGAGCCGCAGTGCCAGTCGGAACGCCCGTAAATATCTCGTCCCGCCATTCGATCAGAGACGAAGTCGTCGCCCGCATCGCCTCGACGTAAGTGTAGATCGCGTTAAAGATATTGCAGATCAAAATGATCCGCGTCTCCTGCGCCGCCGTCAGCGGCAGCACCGCCGTATAACCGCCGATCTTTCCCTTGATGTTCTGAAACATCGCCGCCTGCTCCGCCAAACTGGTCGGATACCAAGGTCTTCTAGCCATAGCATTTTCCTCCTATGTGGTTAGGTAAAGTTGTATTGTCAGGTTTAGAACCGTGGAATAACCACAAAGGAGCTGGCTGGAAAATTC
>JANPDK010000170.1:0-40669 GCA_031431415.1 Acidobacteriota bacterium
AATGTAAAGCTCGCGGTTCGTCAGCTCGATAAGGTGATCGACCTGAATTATTACGCGATCGACTCGACCGCACAATCGAACAACCGCTGGCGCAATATCGGCCTCGGGCTGATGGGCCTGCAGGACGTTTTCTTCCTGCTACGTCTGCCCTTCGATTCGGATGAAGCTCGTAAGATCTCGGCGAAGATTCAGGAAGAGATCTACTATGCAGCTCTCGACGCATCGAGCGATCTCGCCGTCGAACGTGGTGCTCACCCGGCGTTTATCGAGACGCGTGCGGCTCAGGGCGATCTGCAGTTCGATTTCTGGGGCGTAACGCCGGACGACATGCCGCGTTGGGACGCTCTGCGAGACAAGATCAAGCAGACGGGCTTACGCAATTCGCTAATGATCGCCATCGCACCTACCGCCACGATCGCCTCGATCGCCGGCTGCTACGAATGCATCGAACCGCAGGTGTCGAACCTTTTCAAACGCGAAACGCTGTCGGGCGATTTCGTCCAGGTCAATAAATATCTCGTCCAGGAACTCAAAGCCCTCGGCCTCTGGAATGAAGAGATCCGCACCAAGATCAAGCTTTCCGAAGGCTCGGTCCAGGATATCGCCGAATTCACCGACGACCTCAAAGCGATCTACCGCACCGCCTGGGAAGTCCCGATGCGTTCCCTGATCGACATGCAGGCAGATCGCGGAGCCTTCATCGATCAAAGTGCGTCTTTGAATTTATTCATGGAAAGTCCGAATATCGGCAAGCTTTCATCGATGTATATGTACGCGTGGCAAAAAGGTTTGAAGACTACGTATTACCTACGCTCACGCCCGGCAACGCGAATCGCGCAGGTCGCTGCTGCGGATAATATCGCAACCGTGATCGAAGAACCGAAGAAGATTTATACAGATGAGGAAGCGTTGGTTTGCTCGTTGGAGAATCCGGAAGCTTGCGAAGCGTGTCAATGACAAATGATGAATAACGAATATCGAATAAGGAATGAAAGAGTTTGATCTCAAATCACGAACAAAGCAATTTGCTCTACGAATTATCAAACTTTTCAGATCGTTTCCTAAATCGCCGGACGCTCAAGTAGTAGGCAAGCAGATCTTGCGAAGTGGAACTAGCGTCGGTGCTCAATATCGGGAAGCTTGTCGTTCACGTTCAAATTCGGAATTTATTAGCAAAATGGCAAGTAGTCTTCAGGAACTAGATGAGACAGCCTACTGGTTGGAACTCTTGGTAGAAGGTAATTTTGTAGCTGCTGAAAAACTAAAAGGCCTACAAGATGAGACAGAGCAGTTGATCGCGATATTTGTAACTTCTATCAAAACCGCGAAATCAAACAAATAGACTTCACGTCTTCAACATTCGAAATTCGTTATTCGATATTCTTTATTATGCTTTTAGACCAAGGTTTTAACTTAACGCTTCGTCCGATGAAGTATCCGCAGTTTTATGAGATGTATAAAAATGCGATCAAGAATACGTGGACGGTCGAGGAGGTCGATTTTTCGACTGATGTAAACGATCTGCGTAACAAAATGACGCCGTCGGAGCGGCATATGATCAACCGTTTGGTGGCGTTTTTTGCGACCGGCGATTCGATCGTGTCGAACAATCTCGTTCTCAATCTCTACAAGCACATCAATTCGCCTGAGGCTCGCATGTACCTCTCGCGGCAGCTTTATGAGGAAGCTGTGCACGTTCAGTTTTATCTGACGCTGCTCGACACGTACATTCCCGATCATCACGAACGCGAACAGGCGTTTGCGGCGGTGCAGAACATTCCTTCGATCCATACGAAGGCCGAGTTTTGCTTCAAATGGATCGATTCGATCCAGAATCTCCATGCTCTTGAGACTAAGGAAGACCGCAAACAGTTTCTGCTCAATCTGATCTGCTTTGCGACGTGTATAGAAGGACTGTTTTTCTTCGCCGCCTTCGCTTATGTCTATTTCCTTCGTTCAAAGGGCCTGCTCCACGGCCTGGCGGCGGGGACGAACTGGGTCTTCCGCGACGAATCGGCCCACATGGCGTTCGCTCTCGATGTCATCAAAGAGGTCCGCAACGAGGAGCCCGATCTTTTCGACGAACACCTCCACCGCCAGATCGTCACGATGATCGACGAGGCCGTGACATGCGAAATGCAGTTTGCCGAGGACATCCTGTCCGGCGGCATCTCAGGCCTCTCGATCGCTGACATGCGGCAATATCTTGAGTTTATAGCTGACCAACGCCTCGCCATGCTCGGCCTCCAAAAAGTCTACGGAGCCAAAAACCCGTTCTCCTTCATGGACCTACAGGATGTCCAGGAGCTCGCCAACTTCTTCGAACGACGAGTGTCTGCATATCAGGTCGCGGTGGCTGGGGATGTGAGTTTTAACGAAGCATTCTAGGAGCTTTTGCCCGCGAATTACGCAAATAGACGCGAATAAGATAATCTTTTCTTATTCGCGTTTTTTCGCGTAATTCGCGGGCAAATTTCTTAAAAATGAACAACCAGATCACCGATTTTATAAAACATCATTACCGCCATTTCAATTCGGCGGCCTTGATTGACGCCGCCGAGGCATACAAGCAGCATCTCAGCGGTGGCGGGAAGATGATGATCACGCTCGCGGGTGCGATGTCGACTGCCGAGTTAGGGCTGAGCTTGGCGGAGATGATACGGCAGGATAAGGTGCAGATCATTTCTTGTACGGGGGCGAATCTTGAGGAGGATCTGTTTAACCTCGTCGCCCATGATTTTTACGAACGCGTACCGCATTATCGAGATCTGACCCCTGCTGATGAGCAAGACCTGCTTGATCGCCACATGAACCGCGTGACCGACACGTGCATTCCCGAGATGGAAGCGATGCGGCGGCTTGAGAAGGCGATGGTTGATGTCTGGACCAAGGCTGATGCCGAGGGCAAGCAGTATTTTCCGCACGAATTCATGTATCAGGTTCTGAAAAACGGCTCGCTTGAGGAGTTTTACCAGATCGATCTCAAAGACTCTTGGATGTACGCCGCGATGGAGAAAAATCTGCCGATGGTCGTGCCGGGTTGGGAAGATTCGACGATGGGCAATATGTTCGCCGGCCACGTCATTACCGGCGACATCAAGAACGTCCACACGGTCCGCACCGGCATCGAATACATGATGTCCCTCGCCGAATGGTACACCGCGAATGCCACGGACGACTCAACCATCGGGTTCTTCCAAATAGGCGGCGGCATCGCGGGCGATTTCCCGATCTGCGTAGTCCCGATGCTGCATCAGGATTTACAACGAGACGGAGTTCCCGTTTGGGGTTATTTCTGTCAGATATCGGACTCGACAACCTCGTATGGTTCGTATTCAGGAGCCGTGCCGAATGAGAAGATCACATGGGGCAAGCTTGAAGCCACGACGCCGAAATTCATTGTGGAATCCGACGCGTCGATCGTTGCTCCGTTGATGTTCGCTTACATACTTGGTTGGTAAGGAACGTTTTAACCACAGATCAACACAGATTCACACAGATAAGAGGAAGATGGCAGAAATCTTTTTATCCGTGCAAGTCCGTGTTTATCGGTGGATAACTTTCCCTCCGGCATCAAAGTCTCCAAGTTCCCATTGCGTTTGCGCTAACAGCACCACTGCAATACCATTTTCACTGAGCATGAAGATATTTCACGGCACAGAGAATGCGAATATATTGCGGCCGACGGTGCTGACCTTGGGCGTCTTTGACGGGCTGCATCTCGGGCATCAGCGGATAATGCAAACCGTCGTCGAGCGAGCCAAGTCAATCGGTGTTGTGCCAACGGCGATCACCTTCGACCCGCATCCCCGTGCCGTGCTGCACCCGGAATCGGCCCCGCCTTTGCTGCAAACATTGGATCAGCGGCTTGCCAATCTTGAGTTTCTCGGCATCGAGCAGACGATCGTCGTGAAGTTCGATACGGATTTTGCCTCACAACCCGCCGAAGATTTTTTGTCAAATATCGTACATGATCGCCTGCAGGCTCGTGAGGTTTATCTTGGCCAAGGTTTTGCATTTGGCAGGAATCGCGGCGGTAATATCGAATTGCTTCGCTCGATGGGCGAAAAACTCGGCTTCGTTGCCGACGAGGTCGACGAGGTGCAGCTTCGCGGACAACGTGTCAGCTCTTCGGCGATCCGTGAATTGCTCGCTGCAGGCCAGATAAATCTCGCCCGCCGTATGCTGGGCCGCCCTTACGGTGTCGAAGGCGTCATTATTCGCGGCAACCGCCGCGGCCATACGATCGGCTTTCCCACCGCCAATCTCAAACCGCACAACCGTGTCATTCCGCGTTACGGCGTCTACGCCACGGCCACGCTAATCGACGGTATTTGGCGCAAGAGCATCACCAATATCGGCGTTCGCCCCACGTTTGAAACCGATGCCGATCCATCTATCGAAAGCTATATTTTCGACTTTGACGGCGATCTCTACGGAGCGGTTCTTCGAGTTCGATTTCTGCACAGGATCCGCGATGAGCGTAAGTTTAACGGTATAGACGAGTTAAAGGCCCAGATCGAGCTCGACACAACGCGTGCGAGGAACTATTTTCGCCATCAGGGCGTAAAGAATATGCTGGCGTTGCTGTAATGACCGCCGAAAATAATGAGCGAAACAATACTCAAAGAAAGAGACGTGGTTGGCCTGAACGGAACTAATGGCGTCGTGCAAACCCACGAGCTTGCCATAGCCAAAAAGGTCTCGAATGAAGACCGGATCACGGAGGAACGCGAGCTCCAAAAGGTTGAGTATGAGGTTGAGAAACAGCAATTTGGCATTCGCGGTTATCTGCGTTTGTTTCAGATCTCGCGAGTTATCGCGATGCTGTCGTTATACCTGTATCTCGACCAGTACGATATTCACCACAAGCAGGACATGAAACGCGCGGCGGCCCGGATGAAGACCGCGATGGATCTGACGCGGGCGGCGGTGTATGGCGAAAAACTTTACGGCGTTCGTCTGTGGTTTTTCGATCTCGTGATGCGTTTTCTACGTTGGTTTTTTATCGGCAACGCAACTAGCAAAGATCTCAATCAAGAAAAACAGGCCGTATGGCTCAAGGAAAAGCTGATCAAGCTGGGGCCGACGTTTATCAAGATCGGCCAGTCGATGGGTACGCGTGCGGACCTTTTACCGTTGCCGTTTGTCAAAGAACTTGGAATGCTCGTCGATCAGGTGCCGCCGTTTCCGAATGATGTCGCCTTTGCGATCATCGAGAAAGAGCTTGGCAAAAAGATCAATGAGGTCTATGCCGAATTCGAGCTGGAGCCTGTCGCTGCGGCAAGTTTGGGCCAGGTCTATCGTGCTCGCCTTCACTCTGGCGAGGAGGTCGCCGTTAAGGTTCAGCGGCCAAATCTCGACGCTACTATCAAGGGCGATATCGTCATTCTCAAAAAGGTCGCAAACTTTGCCGAGCGTTTTCCGCAGCTTAGCGAGAATGCCGATTGGCCCGGTATGCTCCGCGAATTTGATGTGACGGTCCACGAAGAAATGGACTACGCCGCCGAGGGCCACAACGCCGACCGCTTTCGCGAGAATTTCAAGAACTGGACGAATATTCACGTCCCCAAGATCTATTGGAACGCCTCGACCAAGAGAGTGCTGACGATGGAATTTATCCACGGCACAAAGGTGACCGATCTCGAGGAGCAGAAAAAGCAAAACGTCGACCCCGCCAAGGTCAATCGTCTGCTCATCAAAACATATCTCAAACAGCTTCTCGAAGACGGCTTTTTCCACGCCGATCCGCATCCGGGCAATCTGCTTGTGATGCCGGATGGTCGCTTGGCATTTTTTGACTTCGGCATGGTCGGCCGCATCACGCCGCAGTTGCAAGCGAAGATGATCGACGCGTTTTTCCATGTGGTCGACAAAGATCCGGCCGGAATAGCTCAGGATCTGATCGATCTCGATTTTCTCAAGCCCGGGACGAGCCATGCGTCTATCAAACCGGTGGTCGAGCGTATGTTTGAGTTTCATTTCAACCTCAAACTCAAGGACGTGAATTTCAAAGAGCTGACCTACGATCTGGCCGACGTGATGTACGATTATCCGTTTCGCCTGCCGTCGAATTTCACATACATAATGCGAGCTTTGATGACGCTCGAGGGCATTGGGATCATCACCGATCCTGAGTTCAATTTCTTCGAGACCGCCAAGCCGTACGCCAAGGAATTCATGCTCCGCCGCGAGGGCAACGACTTCCGCAAGTTCTTCGTCGACAAACTAATGGGCCGCGACGAAGGCGGCAAGATCGACTGGGACCGTACGTGGAAATTGGCGAAAATGGCTTTTAAGACTGTTCTAAACAATTGACGACATCGCAGAGGCACTGATGAGTTTGAATCGCATGGCGCCAGTTATCGTTACTATTTACCTGCTGTGCGTTGGCACGGTTACGTCCCAGAATAAAATGGCACCTTCGAACCGCCTGACGATCAACCATATTGCAGAGGATCTTATGATCGACCGGCTGGATGATCCGGCTTGGGATGGCACGTCCCAGGTTTTGGTTTCAAAGTATTGGTCGGGAAAAGCGGCCGTAAAGGGGAGGGAGTTTTCGGCGAGACTGTTGTGGTCGGACAAGGCATTTTATGTTCGGTTCGACGCGTCGCAGAGTGAGCCGCTGGTTGTTAGTGAAAAGCCGGATGTCACTAAGAAGGTGGTAGGGCTTTGGGATCGGGATGTTTGCGAGATCTTTATCGCACCTGACACGTCCCAGAGGAAAAAGTACTTCGAATTTGAGATAGCCCCGACCGGTGAGTGGATCGATCTCGGGATCGACGCCACGTCCCAGAAACGGAAGACCGATCTGGACTACAAGTCCGGGATGACGTCAGCCGCCAGAATCGAAAAGAATAAGGTCGTCATGGCGATCAAGATCCCGTGGGAAGCATTCGACGTCGCACGTCCCAAGATCGGTGATGTCTGGCTCGGCAATCTTTTTCGATGTGTCGGGAAAGGGAAGACTCGGGGTTATCTGGCGTGGCAGCCGACCAAAACTGCGAAGCCGAATTTTCACGTCCCAGAGAAGTTTGGTGAGTTTGAGTTCGTTGAATAACACGTCCTAAGGATTTTTTTAACGCAGAGATCGCGGAGTACGCTGAGAAAGATAGATCAAATGTGCGGCCCAAAATTCCTTGTATTACTCTGCGGTCTCAGCGCTCTCTGCGTTAAAAAAAGTTCTTACGTCCCAGGAATTTCTACACCGTCATTCCGCCGTCGACTGCGATCGTTTGTCCGGTGATGTAGCTCGATGCGTCGGACGCAAGGAAAACTGCTACGCCTTTCAGTTCGCCTTCAAGTCCCACGCGGGGAATGACGTTATTTTCCCGTATCGAACCTTCGTAAATATCGATCACCGCGTCGGCAAGACGCGAGTGGAAAAATCCGGGGGCGATGGCGTTTACTCGAATGCCTTTGCGTCCCCAGCTTGCGGCTAGTTCGCGAGTGAGTCCGATCAGGCCGGCTTTGCTGGCGACATAGCCGGAGTAGAAAGGCCCGTTAGCGGATGATGTCAGGCCGGCGATGGAGGCGATGTTGATGATCGAGCCGGATTCGGCTTTTAGCATCTCACGTCCCACAGCTTGGGCCATCAGGAAACAGCCGGTCAGGTTTACGTCGATCACCTTTTGCCACTGATCGAGCGGCATGTCCTCGGGCATCGCTCCCCACGAGATGCCCGCGTTGTTGATCAACACATCGATTGAACCGAAATGCTTCAAGGCCGAATCGACGACCGCCTGCACTTCTTCCGCCTTCGAAACATCACAGACCTTGCCGATCGCGTTGAATCCCCGAGCCGCAAACTCGGCAACGGTCTCATCTAGCCACTCACGCCGCCGCGCGCAAAGAACAAGATTCGCTCCCGCTTCGCCCAAAGCCTCGGCCATTTCCTTTCCGATACCACGCGACCCGCCAGTCACGATCGCCGTCCGTCCGGTAAGATCGAACAACTCTTTCACGTTCTTTTCCATATCTGCCCCCGCTAAAATTCAGATTAGGATATCACGAGACAGGAGCCGTCCGATCTTCGACAAATTCAGTTTTCAAATATCCAGCCTAAACAGGCAAAATCTCACATGAGAAACATTTTAGCACGAATTGCACAGATTGTCAAGCGTTTTATTTCTGATACAAGAGAAGATCGCCAATGTTGCCGACCGCAGCCACGATGCGGTTTAATTGTAGGTATGACGAAGACGCAAAAGGAACTCGCATTTCTGCGTGATCTGTACGTTCAGGAAGAGTGGACGCAGCGGTTTACTGAGTTAGTGGACAAATACATCGATCTGAGCGACTCGGAGAATCTGCTTTATATCAATGCTGGAACGGGAACGCATTCACTGATGCTCGATGAGAAATACGGTGAGAAGATCGATGTTTTCGCGTCGTGTGAGAACGAAGATCTGCTCGCGATCGCCCGCGACAAGGGCCTCGCGGTAAAAGCAGGTGTCGATTTCTCATCGATGCGATTTGAGGACGATGCGTTTGATGCGGTTATTTCCGACGCGACTTTTGTGCGGCCTGACGATGTCGAAGATGCGATCGCCGATGCCGCGAGAGTCGCCCGGACGGGCGGCGATGTCGCGGTATTTATCCCGTCGGCAGGTAGCTACGGCGAGGTTTTTTCAGTTCTATGGGAAGTCCTATTCAATGAGAATCTTGGTGAGGACGGAGCCATCATCGCGAAGCTTGTAGCGAATCTGCCGACGACTACAAAACTTGAGTCCATTGGCGAGCAGTCGGGAATGGTAAATATTCACACGGAAACGGTCGTCGAGTCATTCGATTTCGAAAACGGGGCCGCCTTCGTCGCCTCGCCGCTGGTTGCGGATTTTCTACTGCCGATCTGGCTCGCTGAGATCGACGAAGACGAAAAAGAGCTAGTTGCAGAGAAACTAGCTCAACTTATAGATGTCGAGGACGCCGATCTTTCGTTTCGGTTTTCCGTGAAAGCTACGCTGCTGACCGGTGAAAAGGAATGATCAAATATCGCTTTCATTAAGTCCCGCCATTTTCATCAAATGGCGTTGAAGTCCACTTTTTAGGTCCTGATTCTTATGAATTGGGATTGACAGTCTGACCTGACTGCCCGGCTTTCCGTAGATATGATGGCTACCTTGAATTCGCAAGAGTATCCATCCATGTTTCTCGACGATTCTTGCGAACTCCTTGCCGGAGATCGGTTTCATACAGCCAATTCAAATAGGCGATCCGTTTTGGTCAAACTGATCGTCGAAACGTCCACAGAAAGACATCCCTCAATCGCTTCGCGTAGATTGGCTACCAGCTCGTCGAATGAATCGCCTTGGCTAGCGCAACCCGGAATTGCTGGAACCTCCGCCCAATAACCGCCTTCTTCGGCTTCGTGAATAACGACCTTTACCTTCATTGCTACACCTGTTTGACTTCCGCACGCCGTCGCATTTCTTCAGCCAAAGCGTCGTCGCTCATCTGATTGATCTGCGGCGCGGCCGGAGAGGCGAGTTTGCTTTGCTCAGCCTTCTCTTCTTCCTCAGCCTCGCGCATGCCGTCTTTGAAGGCTTTTCGTGATTGTCCGAGCGATTTAGCTAACTGTGGCAAACGTGTCGCTCCAAATAAAAGAAAAAGAACGGCGACGATCAGGATTATTTCTGTTGTTCCGAAGTTCATATCGTTGATCCTATAAAATCTCTAAGCACATAATACCGCTATTCCGCCAAAGATTCACGCTTTTAATTAGCGGCGGTCGCGAAAGCGGTCCATTGCATCGACGAGTGCAGCGGTGATGCCTTTCTCTGAGACTGAATGACCCGAGTCGGGGACGACGATGAATTCTGCCTCGGGCAGTGCGCGGTGCAGATCCCAGGCAGAGGTGATCGGGCAGACAACGTCGTAACGACCCTGGACGATCACGGTCGGGATGTGGCGGATCTTATCGACGTTTTCGAGCAGGTAATTGTCGGTCGGAAAGAATGAGCCGTTCATAAAATAATGGCACTCGATGCGGGCGAGGCTCAGGGCTTCGTGCTCGCCTTCCCAGTGGTCCATCAGGTTTTTGTCCGGATAGAGTTTTGACGTCGAGCCTTCCCAGACGCTCCAGGCACGAGCGGCCGACAGGCGTGTTTGCTCGTCGTCGCTGGTGAGGCGTTTGTGATAGGCCGAGATAAAATCGCCACGCTCGGCCTCAGGGATCTCGTCACGATAGCGTTCCCAAAAATCCGGAAATATCTCGGACGCTCCGTATTGATAGAACCACGACAACTCTCTCTTACGAGTAAGGAAGATACCGCGAAGTATCAACCCCAAACAGCGATCAGGATGCGTTTCACCGTAGGCAAGGCTCAGCGTCGAGCCCCACGAGCCGCCAAATACATGCCATTTCTCGATCCCAAACTTCTCCCGCAGCGTCTCGATATCCTTGATCAGATCCCAAGTCGTATTCTCACGCAACTCCGCATGCGGCGTGGACTTACCCGAACCGCGTTGGTCAAACAAGATCACATGATACGTCGCCGGATCAAAAAACTGACGGTAAAGCGGTATCAACCCGCCGCCCGGCCCACCGTGCAAAAAGATGACAGGAACACCATCCGGATTGCCGACGCGCTCGTAATAGATCGTGTGAATGTCCGAAACAGCCAGCATTCCGCTGTCGAACGGTTCGATTTCGGGGTAAAGAGATGCCATTGCTTAATAATACGTGAATGCAGTTGGAAGCTGAAGCCGGGAACGCAGGCGCCCCCGCCTGCAAGCGTCCTGCTTTGAGGACGCTGACAAACTCGGCGACTATTCAACTTGTAACAACCTAATCCACATCACGCCGGAGGAACCGGCGTTGCAGGCGAGGGCGCCTGCGTTCCCAGGTTTAAAAAATTGTCATACCAAAGCTGAAAAACAAGCAGCGTCCAAAGTTGTTTGTGATGGCTGGCGATACCTTTTTCGTGTTCGGCGATCAGGGTTTGGACGTATGTGGCATTGAAAAGGCCTTGATCTTTTAGGCGTTCGGGGGCGAGAAGGTCGTGCATTAGCGGATTTAGGCGGCCTTTTAGCCATTCGGCGATAGGGATGCCGAAGCCTTTCTTTTTGCGGTGCAGGATCTCGTTCGGGAGCAGGCCTTCGAGCGATTTTTTGAGAATGTACTTGCCACGGCTTCCGCGAAGCTTGTAATCGAGCGGTATCGACGCGGCGAATTGGCCTACACGTGGGTCTAGGAACGGAGCACGCGTTTCCAGGCTTACTGCCATCGCCGCACGATCGACCTTGGTCAGGATGTCTTCGGCCATGTAGAAATTGATATCGAGGTATTGCATCCGCTCGATCTCGGTTTTGGCGTCGCAGAGCTCGAGCATCGCGCGAGCGTCACGATAGATGTCGTTCGAGGTTTGTTCTTTGATGGCAGGCGTCAGCAACCGATTTTGCTCATCGAGACTGAATGAGCCAAACCACGAATGATGGCGTTCGACCGTGTCGAGGTTAGCCCCGCGGACAAAGCGTTTTGCCTTGTAATCGAACGACATGTTCTTTGTCGAGACCGGCAGGCGCTTGACGAGCGGTTCTATCATACCGGTGCGGACGAAGCCCGGAATGGCCGAATACATCTCCGCAAGCTTGTGGGCGTAGTACATTGGATAACCGGCAAATAGCTCATCGCCGCCGTCACCGCCGAGTGCGACCGTCACATGCTTTCGTACGAACTGCGCGAGGAGAAACGTCGGGATCAGCGACCCGTCCGACATCGGCTCATCGAGCCACGAGCCGATCTCTGTGATCAGATCACCGGCTTTCGTCGCGCTCAGCTTTTCCTCGTAATGCTCTGTGTTTAAGTGCTTTGCGACCTGTCGAGCGTATTTTGACTCGTCAAATGAATCTTCTTCAAAGCCGATCGAAAACGTTTTCACTCTCTCCGTCGCGTGCTGTGTCGCAAATGCCGCAACGGCCGACGAATCGATGCCGCCGGAGAGCAAGATTCCAAGTGGCACGTCGGCCACGAGCCGCATACGGACCGCGTCGGAAAGCAGATCGCGGAGCTCTGCGGCTTTATCGCCGAACAACCCTTTGCGGCTCTGCGGCTTTGCGGGAGGCCCTCCGTTCGCGCCTGAGTTTCCCCAGGTGAGGTTCCAATACCGTCGCGTTTTGATCTCGCCGTTTTGGACGGTCAGGATGTGAGCGGCAGGCAGCTTGTGAATGCCTTTGTAGATCGAGAGCGGAGCGGGGACGTAGTCGTAACTTAGGTAATGACGGAGTGCTTCGAGGTTGAGTTCTGCGTTTACGGATGGGTGGGCGAGGATCGCTTTTGGCTCAGAGGCGTAAAGCAACTTACCGTCGAAAACGCCATAGTATATTGGCTTTTCACCAAATCGGTCGCGGGCCAGAATGAGTTTTTTCTTCGCCGTGTCCCACAGCGAGATTGCGAACATGCCGTTGATATGATCGACAAAATCCTCGCCGTACTCCTCGTAAAGAAACGGAATGATCTCGGTATCGGTCCTCGTGACGAACTTATGCCCTTTCTTTTCGAGCTCCTCGCGGACTTCGCGATAGTTGTAAAGCTCGCCGTTCTGCATCGCAACGACGCTTTTGTCTTCACTAAAGACGGGCTGATCGCCCGTTTTGAGATCGATGATCGACAAACGCCGCATACCGAGAGCAACTCGGTCGTCCATCCAAAGCCCTTCGCTGTCAGGCCCGCGGTGCAGGATGCGTTCGCACATCGAATGCAGCACGCCCTCGGTGTGGTTGTTTGAGGTAGATTTTTCGAGGTTTACCCAACCTGTGATGCCGCACATAGAAAACTAACAGAAGATCAAAATGTTTCACCCAACCTCCGAAACATTTCAATTGTGTTGCAGTAGTTGACGCCCAGTGCGTTGCAAGGTTCTGGTATTTTTATCTTGTTTTGTCGAAGTGGTTCGCTTTTTTCTTGTGTAACTATAGTGCGATTTGAAGCGTCCACCAAAGCGAACCCAACAAGGAAGGCATCCGCTTCGTCTCCGTCAAGAAACTCGCTTAGCGCCCTCGGTAGATAGTGACCGCTTCTAGAGTTAGCCCATCTAATTACATTTGTATATTCTGCAATTGACGAACCAGTCTCCGCAAAAAAGTCTATCGGCAAACTAGCTTCGCACCATTCTTTTAACTCATCTTCATGATTGTCAAATAGCTCAGCCTTGACCTTGTCTATACTTATTAACCGTTGATCTGTAGCTAGTTGTTGAATCTTATTCCAAAATCCGCGCGCCACATCGAGCGGATATGTCGCCCGGTGAGCCTCAATAAAGAAATTACTGTCAACAACAAAGATCGACATTCAGCTAAATATGTTCCCTGAAAAAAGTCTGGAAGGTGTCTCCCCTGAGACTCGTCAAACGGTATGCGTCTCGATACAAAAGATCTCCGGATTGCACTGCATTATTTATATGGGCTGCGAACGTTACGCTAAGCCTTTTTTTTGTTGTTGCATAGAAGTCTCCGCCCGACGACTGAGTTTCTTTCTTCGTAAATTCTCTCCCTATATATTCGTTATAAAATTCGAAGAAAGCCTGACGCGATATTTTCTTGGTGTCCAACGCTTTCCGAGCAATCACGATTTCGCTTACCTTAAAGTATCGCGAACAGTATTTTATGTTTGGGTTTTCACTCCAAACCTCTTTGAATATTTCAGACGGAACCAAGAATTCAGCGGCAATATGATCACAGAAAACCTCAGTCGGGTCGCTGGCAGGTTGTAGCTTTCGAAAGTCAAACCCGGCACTCTTACCTGTCCAAATGTGTGCAAGTTCATGCGCAATAGTGAACATCTGAGCGGCTTTACTGTCGCTATTGTTCACAAACATAAACGGAGCAAAGTCATCGACCAAAACAAATCCCCTACATTGCTCTACCGCAATCGGGCGATGAGTATTGTTCTCAACCACCCCATTGAAAACGGTGATTATTCCAACTTCTTCAATAGCAGATGTGAGCATGCCAAGCGATATTTCCCAATTGTCACAATCGCTGGCCCATATTTCACGTAGCCCTAGAACCCTTCTAATGTCCTTCACAATGTCTAAAACGGTACCACCGACTTCGAAACTTCCGACAAACTTGAGTTTCGAGAAATCGTTTTCGATTAGATAATTCCTGAGCCAATCCTGCCGTTGTTGGAGCAAAATAATGGTGTCATAAACATTTATGTCAACCTTATCGGATCTATCTTCAATGTTTGTCCTAAAGAACGGAATGGGCAGCGTTTCTCTTGGTGGAGTGTTAAGGAGTAAATATCCAAATGGCAGATATACTTTTCTCGAAAAGGACTGGAGCTGCTTAATGGTCGGTTTTTTTTCTCTGCTAATCCATTTGGGAAGGTTTGGGATCTGTTCAGATATCTTCTCAAAGGTTAATCCGGCGCGGTCTATCGCCCACAACAGGATTGCGGGATCAACATCAATTACAGCTCGCGTAGTCATACCTTAGATGAAACCATACAGCAATAGTTAGTTGAAGCCAACTTTTTCCCGTACCGCATATATCGCCTTATTCTGCGACTCGTGGTACGTGCGAACCGACAGTTCTGCGAGCAGACCCATCAGGAAGAACTGAACGGAGATCGCGAGCATCACAACGGTTATTACAGGCAGAGGCGTCAGGATGAATGAGGTGCCGTAGAATTTGAGCACGATCGCCCATACGCCGGCGACCATCGCGAGAGCGAAGGCAAGCATTCCGAATGTACCGAAAACATAGATCGGCTTTGTCTGGTACGATGCCATGAATTTGATCGTCATCAGATCGAAGACCACCTTGATGGTGCGCGAGATGCCGTATTTTGATTTGCCCATTGTCCGGGCGTGGTGATCGACCGGGATCTCGGTCACGCGGGCGCCGGCCCACGAGGCGTAGATCGGGATAAAACGATGCATCTCGCCGTAGAGCTTTACGTCCTGGATAACGTCGCGGCGATACGCCTTGAGCGAGCAGCCGTAATCGTGCAGCGGCACGCCGCCGATCCACGAGATGATGCGGTTCGCGATCTGCGACGGTATTTTGCGTGAAATGAGCTTGTCCTGACGGTTCTTTCGCCAGCCTGAGACGACGTCGTAGCCTTCGTCGAGCTTGTCGAGCAGGCGTTTTATATCAGCAGGATCGTTTTGCAGGTCGGCGTCCATAGGTATGAGAATGTCGCCCATTGCCGCATCGATTCCCGCCGACATTGCGGCTGTCTGGCCGTAATTGCGACGCAGCGATACTACGCGAACACGATCGTCGCCCGCGGCGATCTCCCTCAATATCTCTAGGCTCTTATCCGTCGAACCGTCATCAACGTAAATGACCTCCGCCGTCTTGCCTAGGGCATCTAGCGCCGCCGATATCTTATCGTGCATGGGGCGCAGATTCTCTTCCTCATCGAGCACCGGCAGGAAGAGCGATAGTTCAGGTGTTTTCTGATTTGTGTCGGTAAGTTCCATACAAAGGCAACAAACTTACTAATTTACACTTTTCAGGCGAAAAGTGCAGTTTTGGCCCTGCCGTCTATGGAGAAGATCAAATTCCGGCAATGGTCTCTCGCACTATCTCGGCGTCGGTTACCGATCGTGAATACTCCGGCGGACGAAGCGTGCCGCCCATGAAGACTCGTTCGTTGCGGTGCCGCATTTTGCTTTCGACATCGGCGAAGGCGGTGAAATGCACTTCTTTCACACCGGTCGCTGCTATCACTTTCTTGATATTTCGCTCGTTGAGATTGCCGCAGGCCATTATCGTGATCCGGCCAGCGGCGTGTCGAACACATTCGGCTAGCATATCGAGACCCTCGACCGCCGAGGCCTCCTGGCCTGATGTCAAAATGCGGTCGACACCGATCTGGGCGAGTTCGTCGACAGCTTTCAAAGGATCACGGCACACGTCAAAAGCTCGGTGGAAGGTAATCGTCATCGGTCGTGAAAGCTCGACAAGCTCAGCGGTTCGGTGCGTGTCGATGTTTCCTTCGCTATCGAGGAGGCCGATCACAACGCCGTCAACACCTACCTTTTTGGCCGCCTCGATGTCGCGTTTCATAATGTCGAATTCAGTGTCGGAGTAAAGAAAATCACCGCCGCGTGGGCGGATGATGACGTGGAGTTTTATCTCGAGCAGCTTTCTGGCAACCTCGATCGAGCCGAAGCTCGGAGTCGTGCCGCCTTCCAACAGATTATCGCAAAGCTCGACGCGATGCGCTCCGCCAGCTTGGGCGGCGGCGGCTGATTCGACAGAATCTACGCAGATCTCGACCTTGATATCGCTCACGCCGCTTTCCTCGCAACCACAACTATTGACACGCCGAACGGGAAATTGAAATTCTTGAGCCAAAACCGTTCTGCTCCGAAGAGTTTGCCGAAGATGCCGTTGAGGCCGTTGATGGTGATGTTGTTCTCGGATTCGGGTTTGATGCCGGTGAGTTTCATTATCGTACGGCCGCCGAGGATCGGGGCGAAGAACGTCCAGTTGGCGTAGGTCGCACGCTCGATCTCGTAGCCGGCGGTTTTTAGGCGTTCGACGATCTGTGATTTGGTGTATCGAATACGGTGATTCGAAATGTCGTCCTGCACGCCCCAGAGCCACATAAATGCAGGCACGAAGATCAGCGAATAACCACCGCGTTTTGTCACGCGAAACATTTCCTTGAGGCCCGCGATGTCGTCATCGAGATGTTCGACAACGTCGAGAGCGGTTGTGAGATCGAATGACTCGTCAGCGTAGGGAAGAGTTTCAGCCAAGCCTTTCTGTACTTTCAAGCCCTTGCGTCGGCAAAATTCGAGTGCGTCATCCGAAACGTCGACGCCTTCGGCTTCGCCGTATTGTGAGAGCATCTCGATGTTGGCTCCGGTGCCGCAGCCGACGTCCAGAATTTTAAGTGATGAGTGATGAGTGATGAGTGATGAGTAAATCTGCTTCAGGAAACTATCCAGAATCGCACGGCGGCCAACGAACCACCAGTGCGAGCCCTCGACCTCGTCCATGATGGCGTATGTGTGCTGCTGCATTTCTTGCGGAAGTGCTGCGTTCATAGGAATTATTTTGCCACGAATGCACGAATAAATCTTATTCGTGCATTCGTGGCTAACTTCTTAAATTCTTAACCCCATCATCTCACTCGCCAAGGCTCCCTGATGACCGTCGGCGAAGAGGCCGTAGCTTTCGTTTAGACGCCGTCGGATGCCGTCGTCGCTGACCTCGCATTTTCCGGTTTCGGTACTGCAGAGGATCATGAGAGAGAGACCTTCGTCGATGTAGTCGTGCTTGTCGATGGCGAGCATGTAGTCGCCCGCGGTCTTGTGGGCTTCCCACTCAAGCTCGTAAAGCGTTGGGTTAAATATGCTTAGCGGATTAACGTCCGAGTTCGACATGCTTTCGATCACCTGTGCGAAGTCGTAGGCATGACGGCCTTCGTGAACGAATGTGCCCTCGCATCCACGCTGCCCGCCCGTGTCGATCGTCTCCTCCGCGATGGCGATATAGATCTCGCCCAACGCCTCACGCAGGCTCAGACGCTCCTCCCGCATCCGCTCCTTCGTCGCCTCCGAATCGATCACGCCGGTTATTCCTGACGCATTTATCTCCTTGACCGGCTGCACGCGGACAAGCATCTTCGACTCGATGATCTCGTTCATCATATGCCGATGAAAGCTGTTGCCGTTAGCGATGATCGCAGCGAACGCGTCCTCGACGGATTTGCGATATTTTTTTTCGATCTTCTTATCGAACTTCATACGAATAAGAATTCAAACAGGATGGACAGGATAAACAGGATGAGATCGGAAAAACGCTAAAAATGGTCAATCAAACCATCCTGCTCATCCTGTCTATCCTGTTAAAATTCCCCTCTGACTAACATACCTTTCCGAAGCCACACCAGCTATTCTCATTATGCCAAGTTATCTCGATATCCTCAGCATTTATTTCCTTCCACCATTCGGCGAAATCGGTCTTTGAGATATAGAACGCCGTCGGGGCGACGAGGTGGTCGAAGACGATGTTGTGCTGTTCGCGCCAGCCGAAGGTGCCGAGGTGGTTTAGGTATTCGTTGTAGAAGAGCTTGTTGGCAACGCCTTTCGACGCAGCGTTGATCGGGCGGTAGACGAGCTTTGTCGTCAGGAAAACGCCGAGAGTCGGGAGCTTTGACAGTTGGTAGAGCAGCGGCTGGCTGATCTGCGATGTGAAGCCGGTTCGCACGGGATCAACGTAGTTCGTGATCCACTCGTTATTCTCGGCACCGTAAACCCAAGCCGAGATGTGGCCGCCTTTTTTCACCTTGCCGGCGAGCGAGACGAACGCACCTTTCGGATCAGGCGTGTGGTGCAACACACCGACGCTGAAGGCGTAGTCGAACGCCTTTTTGAGCGGCAGTTTGAAAATATCGCACTGCACGATGTGAGCATTTGGAAGTTCGCGGGTCAGGGCAAACGCAGATTCGACACCGTCGCCAAGGTCGATGCCGACGACATCGGCGGCTCCCCATTCTGCTGCCAGCTTGGTATGACGGCCCTTGCCGCAACCACCTTCGAGGACGACTTTGCCTTCGAAGAAATCACGCTTTACGGGCTGCAGCCAGCCGAGGAATTGTTCGTTGTACTTCGGGTCTTCCTGTGTGAAATTGGTCCACTGCCATCCAAAATTCTCTGCCGTCGCTGCCTTGTCTTCCTCGATCTTGCCGAGATCGACAAAACGCGGCACGCCACGCACAACTTTGTACTCGCGGTCGCACTTTTTACACGTCAGTACGCCCTCGATGATCTCTTTGCCGTCGTACTTACTCGCGTACGCCAGCAAAATATCACCGCCGCAGGTCGGGCAGGCCAACAGATCTAACAGTCTCTCTTTCATAAAGAATTAGCCACGAATGCACGAATAAGCATTCCGAGGAAATCGAAAAATTCGTGCATTCGTGGCTAACTAATCCTATTCCTGAATTCCTCGTACTCGCGATACGGGAACGGCTGACGCCAGTTGAATTCAAATTCGTCGGTGTCGCGGTCGGCGTACAGTTGATCAAACGTTTCCGCAAAAGCTGCGCAGGCCATGCCAACGGTGCCCACATGCGAGAAAACCAGTTCGCGTTCCGTCGAGTCGCGTTCGTCGGTCGGATATTGGTAGATCTCGATGGTCAGGTTTTGGTCGTCGCGGAGAAATCGAAAATCAAATTCCTCAGGGTCGCGGTTCCATTTGAGCAAAAACTCATTCTCCGGCGATGACGCGTCAGCGATCTTTGTCAGTATCTGCATCAGCTCCGGCAACGCCGCCGCATGAGGTGCGTGTGCGGTCGTAGTATGAAATTCCGACACGCCGTCCTCAAACTGAACCGACATCCAACCGCACTGCGGACTGTTAAAGCTGACTTCCAGTTTCGGCGACATAGGATTCACGAACTGTAATTGTAAATTGTTAATTCAGAATTGTTAATTGGATTTGAAAGGAAAACAACCGGAAGGCACATTCGAGACAATTAACAATTACGAATTAACAATTTACAATTAAGTATTCATGCGACAGTATCACGACCTACTCAAACACATTCTCGCAAACGGCACGAGGCACGAAGACCGAACTGGTACGGGAACGATATCGACGTTTGGCTATCAGACGCGGTTCTCCTTAAGCGAAGGGTTTCCGATCATGACGACAAAGCGCGTTCCGTTTCGCTGGGTCGCGGAGGAATTGTTCTGGTTTCTGAGCGGTTCGACGGATGAAAAAGATCTGAAAGCACGCGGCGTCGATATTTGGACGGAATGGGCGACCGAGGAACAGACGGCGAGATTTGAGCGGGAAGCCGGCGATCTTGGGCCGGTCTATGGTTACTTATGGCGTTCATTTGGCGGCGATTATCCGCAAATGAATGGTGTAGATCAGATTGCTCGCCTTATTCGCGAGATCGAGACGAATCCTAATTCCCGCCGCCTGATCGTGACTGGGTGGAATCCGGAGACCTGCGACGAAGTTGCCTTGCCGCCGTGCCATACGCTGTTTCAGTTCAAGATCGATAATGGCAGGACGCTGCACTGCCAGCTCTACCAACGCTCCGCCGACGCGTTTCTCGGGGTGCCTTTTAATATCTCGAGCTATGCATTGCTAACACACCTCGTCGCCCATGTCTGCGGCCTCGATGTCGGCGATTTCATCCACACTTTCGGCGACCTGCACATCTACAGCAACCACCTCGAACAGGTCGACGAACTGCTCTCCCGCGAGCCGCTGCCGCTACCGAAATTAGAATTTGTCGATGCTGATGGGCTGAAAGGTTTGGACGGGCTGCTCAATTTCAAATTTGAGAATCTGAAATTAGCTAATTATCAATCATGGGGCAAGATTGCGGCTCCGGTTGCGGTCTGACCTAATCGGCCGACTCTAGGGAACTCGGATCGAGTAGCCGCGAGCCGTGGTATATCGTGAGGATCTCAACCAGGTCAAATCGAACCCGATAGATGATTCTATAGTTACCAAAGAATGTCTCGCGGATTTCCTCTTTGAGAACCTCAGGCACTACTCGACCGCGTTTTGGTGAGATAGAGAGCAGTTCGATCACGTCTACGATATTTATCGCAAAGAGACTCGTATAATGCTCAGAATCACGAGCAATGTATTCTACGATCGTTTCGAGATCGTCTGCGGCCTGGACGGTCCATCTTATTTCAGCCATTTCGACATGCGTTGTTTAACTTCGTCGTGAGAAATGGTCTTGCCTGCATCGGCCTGTTCGATTCCGCGTTCGATCTTGGCGAGTAACAGCAATCGCTCCATAGCATCTTCGATACCTGCTCCGTCGGGTAGATCTTTTACAGCTTCGAGTACTAATTCCTTGGTGTTCATGCGCCTGATGTTAGCATGGCAAAGGTGCCATTCTCAAGAGAAAACTGACTACTTCACATTCGGCGGATGAGCCGCTTTCATTCGGATGATGACGCCTTCGTCGGCTATTAGGAATAGCTTGCGGGCGTCGTAGTAGGACGTGTTGGTTGGGACGTAAGATAGCAGGTAGCGGTTTTTACGCAGTTCGTCGCAGATGAACTTTGCGGCGGTCTGGGCTTCGTCGAAAAGGAAGACTTTGCCGCCCGTTTCTTCGGCGAGGCGGTTCATGACAGGCCCTGCCTTTGGTTGATCGCGGCGATATGCTCCGCCGGTGCGATCCGGAAGTTGCAGGCCGTAAACGGTTACATTCTGGCTCTGGAGCTCGCCAAGTATTGCGTCAAAGGATGTCTTGCTGCCACGGTCAAGCCCGTCGCTGATGATGACGATCGCGGTCTTTCGCGTTCCCGGCATTAGCGGTAGCAATACCTCTTTCAGCGAAATATTAAGGGCATCAAATAGGTGCGGATTGCCCTTTTTGCGGAAGGTCGCAAAGGCAGCCTCCATCTTCTTGGCGTCGTCCGTCCATTCCTGAATGATCTCTGCCTTTTCGTCGTACGCGAGCGTAAAAAGCTGGTCGCCGTCAAAGATCTCGTACGCAAATTCCATCGCCGCCTTTTGCATCTTCTCGATCGAGGTCTGCAGCGTCTGCGAATTATCGACAAGGATCATTATCTTCGCCGGGCTCGGGTCGACGGTGAAATTCTTTATCTTTTGCTCGATGCCGTTCTCGTAAAGATAGAGATTTTCGATCTTTATCGGGCCGGTCGTTTTAACATCGCGAGAGGCGGTCACGGCTACGATGGTGCCTTCGGTATCAATTCCCTTGTTGTTTCTACGCGATTGCGCTGAAGACGATACGGTCAGCAAAAACACGCAAAGCATAACAAAAGCTAATTTTTCGAGGCCGAATTTCATTCCTTGACCGGTGTCGAGACGGTTTCCTTCGCGGCAGGTTTAGTGTCGTCTTTGCTATTTGATGCCGTTTCGGTCGAAGTGGTTGATTCGGCCGTGGAAGTTTTATCAGCTTTCTTTGCGGCGTAGTCGGTCACGTACCAACCTGCCCCCTTGAATTGGAATCCCGAGAGCGACCATTGCTTCTCAAGCTTGCCGTGACACTTTTCGCAAGTCGTCAAAGGCTCGTCCGAGACGCTCTGTCGTTTTTCGATCTGTGCACCGCACTGCTGACATTTGTATTCGTAAATCGGCATATTTTAATTCGAGGTCGTAATTGCGGTTTCGGATTCATGCTCGGCTAGAAATCGCTCGGCGTCGATCGCAGCCATACAGCCTGTTCCGGCGGCCGTCACGGCCTGACGGTAGTAGGCGTCCTGGGCATCGCCGCAGGCAAATATACCGTCGATATTCGTCCGCATTGTTTTGCCCTCGGTGATGAGATAGCCGACGTCGTCCATATCGAGCAAACCTTTGAAGAGGTTGGTGTTCGGTTGGTGGCCGATAGCGATAAAAACGCCCTCGGTAGGGAAAACAGTCGTCTCGTTCGTCTTATTATTAAACAGCGTGACACTCTCGACACCCGACTCTTTGCGGCCGTTGATCTCATTAACCTCGGTGTTCCATAGTACTTCTATCTTTTCGTGAGCGAGTACGCGATCCTGCATGATCTTTGACGCACGAAATTCGTGGCGGCGATGCACCAAAGTCACTTTTGAGGCAAATTTGGTCAGGAACAATGCCTCTTCCATCGCCGTGTCGCCACCGCCGACAACTACGATCGGCTTTCCGCGAAAGAAAAAGCCGTCGCAGGTCGCACACGCCGAGACGCCATTGCCGCCCAAACCCTCGGGCACCGGAGCCTCGCCCGGAATTCCGAGCCATTTCGCAGACGCTCCCGTTGAGACGATCAGAGTGTCTGCTTTTATTATCGTGGTTACTTGGTCGCTGTCCTCGCTATCTTTTCCAAACAGGGTAAATGGTCGTTGGCTTAGGTCGACCCGGTCGATCCAGGTATTGATGATCTCCGTGCCAAACTTGAGGGCCTGTTCGCGGAACTCATCCATCAGGACCGGGCCCATGATACCACTTGAAAAGCCCGGATAATTTTCGACATCGGTCGTGATCGTCAATTGACCGCCCGGCTGCGGCCCGTCGATGACGAGCGGTTCGAGCTGCGCGCGACCTGCATAGACGGCCGCCGTCAGGCCCGCCGGGCCGGAACCGAGGATCACAACTTGTCGATGTATAATTTTCTCACTCATAAAGATAGCGGCTCACCAAGGCGTAAAATGCTTTGGATATCGCCTTTTCATATAGTATAACTATCGTCTGAGCGGTTCGTCTAATAGTTACACGTGAGGGCAGTTTCGTGTTAAACTCTTTTTGTTCAAGCTTTAGTAATTTTTCGTAATACATTTTAGTAATGGCCTCGATTCAGCCTCAGTTTGAGGAAAAACGGTTTGCCCTGCGAATGGCGCTTCGGCTGCCTATCGTTGTCTCCGGTCGCTCAGAGGACGGCGCTGCGTGGAGTGAGCCGACTGAGACTGACGACATTTCAACGCTTGGGGCCCTTTTTCAACTAAATCAACAGATCGCTCAGGGCGATAGTCTTTATATCCGCTCGCACCGTCCTAATGGCGTTCCCGTCGAGGTCAAGGCACAAGTCGTGCGTATCCTACCCGCGAGCTACGGTACGTCACGAGTCGGCGTCGCGATCGAAGAACAGAAAGAAAGTTGGCTGCGACTATTTGTAGCCTGGATCGCTGACGACAACATCGTCGAAGGCGTGAACGAATAACTTGTTCAGAGTGCAAGCTTTAGCTTGTTTTCCTGCATGAGTAGGGACAAGCTAAAGCTTGCACTCTAACTACTTTTTATGTACGAAACTATCACCATCGAACGACGTGGTAAGGTCGCGATCCTGACCATTAACCGGCCTGACAAACTCAACGCACTTAGCTCAAAAGTTCACGCCGAGGGTGTCGCCGCGCTTGACGAACTTTGCCGAGACGACAGCGTCCGTGTACTCGTCATCACCGGCGCGGGCGAGAAAGCGTTTATCGCGGGTGCTGATATTAGCGAATTTGAGGGCAAGACGCCTATCACTCAGAGAAATAGTTTTCACGAACGCTCGCTCTTCAATACGATCGACGCCTTTCCCAAACCCGTGATCGCGATGATCAACGGCTTTTGTCTAGGTGGCGGTAACGAGCTTGCGATGGCATGTGACATTCGTATAGCGAGTGAAAATGCACGGTTTTCGCAGCCCGAGATCAATCTCGGCATCATGTGTGGCGGCGGCGGCACGCAGCGTTTGACGCGGCTCATCGGCGAAGGCCGTGCGATGGAAATGGCCCTTACAGGCGATATGATCGATGCGGCGACCGCTCACAGATTTGGGCTTGTCAATCACGTTCATCCGGCCGACGAACTCGAAGCCGAGACAATGAAACTCGCGGAAAAGATCGCCGAAAAAGCACCGATCGCCCTGCAACTCTCGAAAGAAGCCGTAAAATTTGCCTCACGCTCAAACCTTGATGAAGGCCTTCGACGCGAAGTCGATCTATTTGCGATCTGTTTCTCGACCGAAGACAAAAAAGAAGGCGTCTCGGCATTCCTCGAGAAACGCAAACCGGAGTTCAAAGGAAAATGAAGAATATAGAATGTCGAATATCGAATGGCGAATTGCGCGAACTTTCCGCCGTGTTCTATAATTCGTAATTCGACATTCGTAATTCATAATTACGTTTGGGGACGTAGCTCAGTTTGGCAGAGCGCTGCAATGGCATTGCAGAGGTCAGGGGTTCGACCCCCCTCGTCTCCACCAAATTCACTATTTGTGAGGCACCTGTTCGGGTGCCTTTTCTTGTATGATTACCAGGTGATCGAACTTCCAAAAAAAGCTGTCATTCTGGCACGTGGGCTCGGGCGAAGAATGCGAGCCGAAGTGGCCGGTGCTACTCTGACCGATGAACAGCAGCGTGTCGCCGAAGTCGGGATCAAGGCGCTGATCCCGTTCGTCGATGGCAAGACACTGCTCGAAATGATCATCGCAAACGTTGCAGCGGCTGGTTTTAGTGAAGTTTGCCTGGTTATCGGGCCCGAGCACGGCGTGATACGGGAGTTTTGTTTAGCGAAGGGTCTGGCCGTTGAGTTTGTTGTTCAAAACGAAGCTCGCGGGACGGCCGATGCGGTTCTCGCGGCTGAGAACGCAGTTGGCAACGAACTGTTCCTGGTTGTAAATTCCGACAATCTTTATCCGGTCGATGGTCTTCGTCGTCTTCGCGACACAAACTGTTCAGCAATGCTCGCCTTCGAACGTGAAGGCTTGATCGAGCGAAGCAACATCACCGTCGAACGCATTGCGAGCTTTGCAACGGTTGAGGCGGACGGCGACGGAAATTTGAGACGCATTGTCGAGAAACCAAATGAGGTCGAGTCAGGATCGTTTGTCTCGATGAATGCATGGCTTTTTTCGCCTGAGATATTTGGTGCATGCCGCGCGATCGGGCCATCGCCGGAACGTGGCGAATACGAGATAACGGCGGCGGTTCAATTTGCGATCGATAGCATGGGAATAAAATTCGCTGCCGTTAAGACGAATGAGGGCGTACTCGATCTTTCAAATCGAGCCGATATCGAAAGTGCCGGCCGCATGCTAACCGCAGGAAACCAATAATGTTCATTCCCGGCCGCATCGAAGTCCTGGGCAAACACACCGACTACTGCGGCGGCCGCAGCATCGTGTGCGCCATCGACCGCGGGTTTTATGCCGAGGTCGAGCCGCGAAACGATACGCTTCTCGTACTCCACAATCGCGATTCGGGCGAAACGGTTTCGTTCGATCTTACCGACCCGAAGGCAACGCCCGGGCATTGGGCAAACTACGCCGTTGAGGTCGCGCGTCGGCTGATAGCGAATTTCAACTCTCGTCCACTCATTGGAGCGACGATCCGTTTTCGGAGCGACCTGCCAAAAGCGGCCGGCCTGTCCAGCTCAAGCGCTCTTATGATAATGGTCTTTGGGGCGCTCGACTCAGTAAACGACCTTTGCGAAACGGCCGAGTATCGCTCGAACATCCGCGACGATCTCGCACTTGCCGAGTATCTGGGTTGCGTTGAAAATGGCCAAAGTTTTCGCGGGCTGGCGGGTTCTGCAGGCGTCGGAACATTTGGCGGCAGTCAGGATCACGCGGCAATTGTGCTCGGTCGCAGCGGACATTTGAGCGAATTCTCATTCGCTCCGCTGACGCATTTAGCAAACTTTGTCTTTCACGAAAGCTATTCTTTCGTCATCGCATCGAGCGGCGTTTCCGCCGAAAAAACCGGAGCCGCACGTGAGCGTTACAATCGCGTGTCACGTATGGTCTCGGAGATCACTGACGCTGCCGGAAGCATCGGAAGCCTGGCCAAAACGATCGACCAGATCGGTATCGACGAAGTGAATCATCTTATTATGAGCGGGAGATTCAGTTTTACGACGAAGGAACTGCTTGACCGCGTAGAGCAGTTTCGCGTCGAGAATTTTGAGATCATTCCAGCCGTGAGCGCCTTGATTGCGGCGGGCAAAATTGACGAGATCGGCGTCCTGGTCGATCTGTCGCAGCATAATGCTGCAAGTCTGTTAGACAATCAGATCAAGGAGACAGTATTTCTCCAAAAGTCTGCACGTGAGCTTGGAGCGATAGCCGCCACTGCCTTTGGTGCAGGTTTTGGCGGGAGTGTCTACGCCATAACGCGGGCGTCCGTAGCCGATGACCTTATCGCGAAATGGCGACGAGTTTATTTGACTGAATATCCGCAGCACGGTGATAAGAGTGAATTCTTTGCGACGACAGTGGGGCAAACCATAAACGTGTAGCACTTCGATTCCGACTTTCAGCCGGTGTGGTAGAAAAATGGCCTTCCGTTTCCGGAAGGCCATCGTAGTTATTATGTCGAATATTTTATGTGCTCAGTCCGACCAGACGCGGATTGGCTTTTTTCTTGAGAAGCTTCTGCAATTTGAGTCTTGCTTTGTGAAGCTGTGATTTTGAGGTGCCGACCGAGCAGCCGAGAATTCTCGCGACCTCTTCGTGCTCAAATCCCTCGACGTCGTGCAGCACAAAGACGTTCTTGTAGCCCTCGGGCAACTGTGCGATCGCATTCTCAATGGCGATCTTGTCGACGATCTGCATCTTATGCGGATTGCCGGTGCCGGACACGATCTGGTCGGGTGTTTCGCCTTCCTCGGTCGTCTTTTCGAACTTCACCGTCCGTTTGCGAAAGTGCATCAGCACCTGATTGACGGTCATTCGGTGAAGCCACGTCGTAAAGGCCGAGTCCCCGCGAAAGCTGCCGATCTTGCGATAGAGCTGTATGAAAACGTCCTGCGTCAGATCTTCAGCCTCGCTAGTATTTTGCAGCATCCTGAGACAGATCGAATAAACACGACGATGATGTCGGCTATAGATCTCCTCAAAAGCTCCCATGTCGGCACGGGACGCCATCTGAGTCAGATCGAAATCCTTTGCCTTCTTTAGATCGACCGCCACCGGTTGGCTCGAAAAGAGCACATTGTCAGATACAACACCTTGTTCGCTATGAAAAACTGGAAAATTTAATGTTTCAGTTGTCATTTTCTTTCCCCCCGATATGTCTATCTTCAAATGGCGTGCCAAAGCCAGTATTGATCGAAGACTATCTCCATTTAACGCCCGAACGACCTGTTTGTTCAGTTTTCTGGCATACACTAGGTTTCGCCATACATCAAAGAACGGATGCGCATACACTTTCGTGCGTCGCGTGCGTCGAATGGTATACCTTTTGGTGTATTCGGCCTTATGGGCGCGAAAACGGGCGAAAATGCTAGAATCGTGACATCCGTTTGGCACCGGTTGGGAGTTTTGGTGACGATGATTTCGAAAGTGTTCAGGTCTACGAGTATTTTTCCTCTGCTTTTTGTGGCTTTCGCGGTCTTGGCGATCTCTGCTCAGACATCACCGACACAATACCAGAGCCAGGAAGTGTCGGAAATAGACGGAATTCCCGTGCTGATCAAGCATCTGCCGGAATGGGAAAGCGTTCGCGGCTCGACAAAATTTGCGACAAAAGCGGAAGACTTCAAGACAGCACTCGGCGAACGGCCGGTACTCGACGTGATCGAATTCATCCCGGGCACCGAGGCAGTCACCGCTCCATATCCTGCTGGCAAGCTTGTTATTGTCGAGTTCGCCTCTCCACAACTCTCGGTTGAAACGGACAACAAAGTAAAGCAACTTCTTGCTGATTCCGGTGACACGGCAACCGCATATCGGCGGATCGGCAATTACAACGCCTTTGTTTTCGACGTTACGGACCTATCGGCTGCCGAGGCTCTGCTCGATCGGGTCAAATACGAAAAACAGGCCCAATGGCTCGGCAGAAATCCGTTCCTGATCACCGCCGAACGGGCCTTTGTGCTGACCACATCCGATATTTTCCTCTCGACCGCAATGGTCATTGTCTTCGGCATGGGCGGAGCCGTACTTGTCGGGATATTTGTCGGCTACATCTTCTTCTATTTCCGTGATGGTAAGCGATCGAAGATGCGAACCTTCAGCGATGCGGGCGGGATGACGCGGCTGAATCTGGATGGTTATACACCGGAGATCGGGTCCGATAGACTGCTGGGCAAGTAGGCCTTAGGCGAGTTCTTCGCTACTGCGGCAACGCGGCGAGCAGGCGTTCGATGTCTTCACCGTTGTTATAAAAGTGCGGTGCGATCCGCAGCCGGTCACCGCGTGGGCTGACGATGACGTTTTGTTGTTCGAGAGTGGCGGCTAGTTGGTTTGAGGTTAGGCCGCCGCGATGTTTGATGCAGACGATCTGAGATTTTTCGCCGGGAAGGCGGGAGCTTACGATCTCGTAGTTGCGGCCCGCGAGGCTGTCGCAGAGCGAATCAGTTAGACCCGACAGATGAGATTCGATCCGTTCAGCTTCGGTTTCGGTAAGGAGTTTGAGGCTTTGTTCGAGGCCATAGAAGAGCGAAGAACAACCAGTGCCGCTTTCCCAGGCGAGAGCGGTCGATTTGAAAGGCTGCTCACGATCCTCAAAATCCCACGGCGTCTCGACGCTGATCCAGCCAACGAGGGTTGGGTTAATGCGTTCGCGGGCCCGATCTGAAAGAAAGATGAATCCACAGCCTTCGGGTGAGCAAAGCCATTTGTGGCTGGCACCGCACGCGGCGTCGACAAACTGCGACGGCAGATCGAACGGCATCGCCCCCAGACCCTGAATGATATCGACGCAGAACAATGCATCGACGGAGCGAGCGGCACGGCCGATGCGTTCGAGATCGGCCCGATAACCGGACGCAAACTGTACAGCACTGATCGCAACGACCTTTGTGCTGCTATCCATGAGAGAAATAAATTCATCCAGATCGATCCGCCCTTCACGCTCGGGGCACAGCCGCAGTTCGACACCATGATCGTCACGTACACGCCGCCAGGCGTAGAAATTGGCGGGAAACTCGCGTTCGAAGCTGACAATGTTATCGCCCCTCTGCCATTTGAGACCATTCGCGATCGATGCAAATCCGTCAGATGTGTTTCGAACAAACGCAACCTGATCGCTCCGCACTTTGAGCATTTTGGCTATGAGCGCACGCGATCGATCCTTTGTATCGATCCAATTTTGGTAGCCGAGCATTCCATGCTCGGCGACATCCATCAGCTGCGAATTTACCGCCGCGACCGCCGTCGTCGGCATCGCCGAAACTGCGGCGCTGTTTAGGTAAGCGTACGTTTGGGTGGCGGGGAACAATGATCGGATCTGTTCGTTCATAATACTTCCGTCTGGGCGGCGTTAAGTGTTAGAATCGCTGTTGGCTTCGCGCGCTTTCGACGCCATGATTATGTTGGATTTGCGAAAGAAAAACCAATCGGATTTTGGCTTCGTCTCGGCACTCGATGATCGGGATATCGAGGTCACACACCTCGCCCGCGAATCTCGCCAGGGCCTTTGGTCCGAAGGTTTTAAGCTGGTTCGTGACATCTTTTTGATCATAGTCGTCTTTATCCTGTTTGGCGTTTTCTTTGTTCAGCCGGTCGTCGTTGAGGGCACATCGATGTTGCCGCAGCTTCATGACGGCGAACGACTTCTCGTCAACAAGCTCGTCTATTACAAGATACAGAATTTTAGCTGGGGGCACATCGAACGCGGCGATATAGTGGTTTTCTGGTTCCCCAACGATCCGGACAAATCCTACGTCAAACGCGTGATCGGCCTTCCGGGCGAGACAGTGGAATTGCGAAGCGGCAAGGTCATCGTGAACGGCACAGAGCTGACCGAAGAATATCTCGACAAAGAATACACCCAATCAATGCCGCCGCCGATGATCAAAAAAGTCGATGAGCATCACTATTTTGTAATGGGCGACAATCGCGATAATTCTTCGGATTCGCGATACTGGGGACTCGTTCCGGAAAAATATATCTACGGAAAAGCCTTTTTCCGATACTGGAAACCTTCAAACATCGGCTTTCTCGAACACGGCGAATACGAAAAAGGCGTGCCCACGACGCCAGCCAAAAAAATCGACATTCGCGGCGACGAACGATAAGAATTTCAACGGAAAGCCGCCAAGATGCAAAGACGCAAAGGAAGACAGATCTTTGCTCCGAATAACTTTGCGTCTTTGCCCCTTTGCGTCTTTGCGTTAAAATCAATCTCTAATGAGTAAGGCAATTTTGGTACTCGAGGACGGACGCACTTTTCATGGTGCGTCTTTTGGTGCGGGCGGTGAGGCTTTTGGCGAGATGGTCTTTAATACCTCGATGTCGGGCTATCAGGAGATCTTGACCGATCCGAGCTACGCCGGGCAGATCGTCGCGATGACCTATCCGCTGATCGGCAACTATGGCGTAAACGAAGAAGATGTCGAATCGCGACGGCCATGGGTCGAGGGATTTGTCGTTAGAGAAGCGAGTCGCATCGCCTCTAATTTTCGCTCGACCGAATCGCTGCAAGACTATTTGATCCGCCACAACATCGTCGGAATCGAGCACATCGACACACGGGCATTGGTGAGGCATATCCGCGATAAAGGAGCGATGCGTGCGGGCATTTCGACCGTGGACCTCGACAAAGAGTCGCTTTTGCAGAAGATCCTTGCGACACCCGAGATGCAGAATCGTGAACTCGCAAGCGCGGTAACGGTTGCTGAGAACTATGATTACGCAGCGACGAACGAAGAAAAGTACCATATTATTGCTTATGATTTTGGCGTCAAGACAAATTCCTTGCGTGAGTTTGCCAAATTTGGCTGCCGCGTGACGGTCGTTCCGGCTAAGACCTCGGCTGACGAAGTGTTGGCGCTCAAACCAGACGGCATCTTTCTATCGAACGGCCCGGGCGATCCGGCGTCGATGGCCTCGGTTGTCGAAGAGATCAAGAAGCTAACACGATCACAAACACCGATGTTCGGCATATGCCTCGGCCACCAATTACTCGGCGAAGCCTTTGGCGGATTGACCTATAAACTAAAATTCGGCCATCGCGGCGGCAACCAGCCGATCAAAGATCTGACCACAGGCAAGATCGAGATCACGGCTCACAATCACGGCTTCGCAGTCGACGGCGACAGCTTGCCTGCCGATGTCGAGGTCACACACATCAATCTCAACGACCTTACGGTCGCCGGCCTGCGGCACAAGACGCTACCGGTGTTTTCGGTACAGTATCATCCGGAATCCGCTCCCGGGCCGCATGATTCTGAATATCTATTTGAGAGATTTATCGATCTAATGAAGAATTAAACAAATGAAAAAGCCGCCCGAGAGCGGCTTTTTCAGATACAAAAACTAGGGATTTAATCAAGGCCCAATCGATGAGTCGCGTCTGACTCAAACTTATCATAATCGACCTCCTCAATGCTGTGACGCATTTTGGTGACCTGCGTGGTCTTGGCAGTAGTCTTTTTGCCCTTTGAGGTGGTGGTGACACGCTTTCCCGTCAGGAAATTCGTGCTCTCGCTCCACGTGCCGCCAGCAGCCCGGTCGCGGCTGTTGTAGTCAAAACCGATCAGGATGAACATACTCGGCTGCTCGTCATATCTGAAGCGATAGGTAGTTTCCGTGACCTCACGAGAGCCGTGATCCTGGTTGACGACAATGACACCTTTTACGATCGTAACATTGGCCGGAGCATCGACGACGCCGTAGAATGCACCGCCGCATGAGGTGCATTGCAAAAGCTTATCGGCAACAGCCGCACTTCTAAAACCGCCCTTTCCATCGGCGACCGCGATTACGAGCACACGATTGCGATCAACAAACTCATCTTCTTTTTTTGGCTTATCTTCGATGAGTTTGAGCAGAACATCCGAGACGCCATCGGCGGTAACATCGCCCTTGATCTGCTCCTCGATCTTCCAACCCTTCGGCACAAAATCTTCGACATTTGTAGCCGTCGCTGGAACGGAGTCACGATCAAAGGCTACCGAGGTATCCTGAGCGAAGGTTGCCGCAGGTGCCAAAAGAGCGGAGACGGCAAATGCGGCGAGAATGAGAAGCCTTTTTATAATGTTTCTATCTTTCATTGTTAATCGAATTCTCCTGTTTTATACACGACGCGGCATAGATGAAAAATATCACGGTCGCGGTTGCCAACCTCTATTGTCCGATACCAAAAATGTACGGGGCAATCACGAGCGACACGATCGACATCAACTTGATAAGGATATTCATTGATGGACCGGACGTATCCTTGAAAGGATCGCCGACCGTATCTCCGGTAACCGAAGCCTTGTGAGCTTCCGAACCTTTGTAGACCATCTCGCCGTTGATCATTACGCCCTTCTCGAACGATTTCTTCGCGTTGTCCCAGGCACCGCCAGCGTTCGACTGGAATATGCCCATCAGGACGCCGGAAACCGTAACGCCAGCCAACAGGCCGCCCAAAACCTCAGGACCAAACGTAAAGCCAACGACCACTGGTGTGATCAGCGCAATTGCGCCAGGCATCATCATTTCTCGGAGAGAGGCTTTGGTAGAGATAGCAACACATTTGTCGTATTCCGGTTTTGCCTTATATTCCATAATGCCCGGAATTTCGCGGAACTGGCGGCGAACTTCCTGCACCATGTCCATCGCAGCCTTACCAACCGCCTGGATACACAACGCCGAAAAAATGAACGGGATCATTCCGCCTACAAAAAGGCCAGCCAATACAGGAGCTTTGTAAATATCGATCCGGTCGATACCGGCAATTCCGACAAAGGCGGCAAACAATGCGAGAGATGTTAACGCAGCAGACGCGATGGCAAAACCCTTTCCGGTGGCGGCGGTCGTGTTACCGACGGCATCGAGATTATCCGTTCGTTCACGCACTTCGGGAGGCAACTGGCTCATCTCGGCAATACCGCCTGCGTTATCCGCGATCGGCCCGAACGCGTCGATTGCCAACTGCATCGCAGTCGTAGCCATCATGCCTGCTGCGGCAATCGCGACACCGTACAATCCGGCAAAATAAAAGGAAGCGATGATACCGGTTGCCAATGTCAGGATGGGAATAACGGTTGATTTCATACCGACGGATAAGCCGGCGATGATGTTGGTCGCGTGCCCGGTCGATGATTGTTGAATGATCGAATTTACAGGCTTCTTACCCATCGCTGTGTAATATTCGGTAACAAAACTCATTATCGCTCCGACGATCGTACCTGCAACAATCGCCATAAAGACGCCAGTTTTATTGAATGTCGTATTGCGCAAAGCGATCTGGCCGTCAGGCAGCATCCACATTACGATCGGGTAAGCCGCGATCACCGTCAACAACATCGAAGACCAGTTGCCGATGTTCAGTGCTTTCTGCACGCTCGACGTTTCGTCTTTGATCTTGACCAGAGCACAGCCGATGATCGAAAAAATGATACCAAGTCCGCAAATCACCATCGGCAAAAGGATCGGCGACATACCGCCAAAGGCATCCGTTACCCTGATCTCCTGACCAAGAACCATGGTTGCCAGGATAGTCGCCACATAGGAACCAAAAAGGTCGGCTCCCATGCCGGCCACATCGCCAACGTTATCACCAACGTTATCGGCGATAGTCGCAGGGTTGCGCACATCATCTTCTGGAATTCCAGCTTCGACTTTACCTACGAGATCGGCACCGACATCAGCGGCCTTCGTATAAATACCGCCGCCCACGCGTGCAAACAGTGCGATAGATTCTGCTCCCAGCGAGAAACCTGTCAAAACCTCGATCGCCGTTCTTATCTCATCTTTGTTTCGGCCAAAATCCGCAAATATTGCAAGGAAAACAATAAAAAGTCCGCCCAGACCGAGCACCGCCAAACCCGCCACGCCAAGCCCCATCACTGTTCCACCGGTAAAAGACACTTTCAACGCCTGCTTTAGGCTGGTGCGGGCTGCTTGAGTTGTGCGGACGTTTGCCTTGGTGGCGACTCTCATGCCGATGTATCCGGCGGAAGCGCTAAAGACGGCGCCGATGATAAATGCGACCGAGATGATCCAGTGCGAGTGGATCTGCCGCCCGTCTATCTCATGGATCGTGCCGGAATAGGCGAGCAGTGCGGCCGTGAATACGACAAAAATGCTCAGCACCTTCCATTCCGCTTTAAGGAACGCCATTGCTCCGTCGGCGATATAACCGGCCAGTTCCTGCATTTTCTCGTCACCGGCGTCCTGCTTGCTGACCCAAGCCGACTTAAATGCCATTACGACCAATCCCAAGATCCCTAATGCGGGCACTAAATAGATCACGTAGCTGTTCATATTGTTTTCTTGTGTTTAGCCGAGCCTCGCAGTGCGATAATTCGGCGTACAAACTCGGATAAATTCTAGTAAATATCCAAAACTATTGATTATCAAATACTCGCAACTATTTAACAAATAAGGGGAGGCAAAATCTAAAAAACTCATGCGGGAAAATCGGGGATCTTTCGATCCTCATTTCGTGTCCCCAGTCGATGCGGTAAAATCTCCACATGTCCCGTCATCGTCGAGGGTCTTGGTTGACCGCATCTTAAAAATAATGAATACGAAACACTTTGACGCTTATGTAAACGCTAAAGATCTTGGAAAGAAGGGGCAAGCCCGGCTGTTTCTTGAGCAGTTTGTTGAGTCATTCTCTACATTCGAGGAAAAGGTTGAGTGGACAAAGTGGTATTTAGAGAATAGTACTTTTGGACATACGATTCGTCATGAAATTTACGAGAATGTTGTATTCCCGGTTCTTCTCGACGGCTATCATCGCGGCGACACGTGGTCACTGCGATGGCTTGTAAAGACTGACCAAAATATGAACAAAGCTGACCATCTTGGGAAACAGATCGATCATAAGAGTGCCCTTCTTATGTTGAAGGAATTGTACGTGTCTAATCCTGAAGATGAGGAAACGAGGTCGCTGTTACTTGAGCGTCAGATCGATTGGTTCCAGTTCAGTGTTCACGAGTGGCCGGCCGGAATTTTGAACGGGATGGACGGAGCTACCGAAGAAGATTGCCGCGAAATACTGAAAGACGTGGAGACCGCCAGAACTTTAGATAAAGAAAATCGATATACGGACTTTCTCGATGACTACGAAACAAAAGTGCGAGAATACCAGCATCGAATCGGATGACATGACGACAGGTTACTCAGGAACGCCGCTCGCAAAAAAGCTAGGCATCAAGGATGGTTTCTACGTTCAAACAATTAACGCGCCCGCCAACTATGCGGAACTCGTCGCACCGCTACCAGGATCCGTCGTTTTGTGTGACGAAACCACATCTGACGTCGATCTCGTTCATCTATTTACAAACAGCCGCGACGAACTTTTTGCCAAACTCTCCGAGTGCCGGCATCTGATCAAGCAGGACGGGGCGATCTGGGTTTCGTGGTATAAAAAGGCGGCCAAGATCCCGACCGAGATCACCGAGGACACGATCCGCGAGGCGGCTTTTCCGCTCGGGCTGGTCGATGTTAAGGTTTGTGCAGTTGACGACAAATGGTCGGGGCTGAAAGTGGTCATTCGTCGCGAAAATCGCGACGTAGTGAATAGAGAATAGAGAATAGTGAATAGTTAGAGAGGTGGAGACGCTTCACTATTCGTTATTCACTATTCACTATTCACTATTCACTATCCGTTGTATCATATCGCTATGCCAACCACTGATCCGTTTGTCGACGCATATATCGAGAAGGCGGAGGATTTTGCCAAGCCGATCCTCAGACATATCCGCAAGCTCGTTCACGAGGCTTGTCCCGATGTTGTGGAAACGAAAAAGTGGAGCTTTCCACATTTCGACTATAAGGGCATGATGTGTTCGATGGCGTCGTTCAACGAGCATTGTGCGTTCGGATTTTGGAAGCAATCATTGATCGACGACGCGGCGTTCCCGGCCGAAAAGACCGCCATGGGCAGCTTTGGCCGGATAACTTCGTTGAAAGATCTGCCCAACGACAAGACGATGAAAAAGCTCATCGCCGATGCAATGAAACTCAATGACGCGGGCATCAAGGCGGTAAAGCCGAAGATCGAAAAGGCTCCAATGGTCGTGCCCGAAGTCTTGCTTGAAGCGTTGGCGAAGAACGATCAGGCGGCGGAGACATTCAACAATTTTCCGCCAAGCTGCAAACGCGATTACGCAGAGTGGATCGGCGACGCGAAATCCGACGCCACCCGAGACAAACGCCTCGCCACAACGATCAAATGGCTTGCGGAGGGCAAACGCCGAAACTGGAAGTACGAAAATTGCTGAAGAAGAAGTAGTCAGTAGTCGGTAGTCAGTTGTCAGCATCTGACTATCGGCCGCTGACTTCTGACAACTGACAACCGATAACCGACAACTACTTATGAGCGAACCAATTTTAGTAGCAAAAAATACCGACGCTGAATTTTTTCTTCTGCCGCAGATGGCTAATCGCCATGGCGTCATAACCGGTGCGACCGGAACGGGTAAGACCGTGACGCTGCAAAAGCTGGCCGAGGGCTTTAGCTCGCGTGGCGTGCCGGTCTTTATGGCCGATATTAAGGGCGACCTGACCGGTGTCACACAGGCCGGCGGCGGCAATGCGAAGATCGACGCCCGCAACGAATTGCTCGGTATCACGCCCGCATTCGAGGGATTTCCCGCGACTGTTTGGGATGTTTTTGGCAAGCAAGGACATCCGTTACGGGCGACCGTTTCGGAAATGGGGCCGCTGCTCATTGCCCGACTTTTGCAGCTCAATGACACGCAGGAAGGCGTGCTTTCGATCGCGTTCAAATTTGCCGACGACAACGGTCTGATGCTGATCGATCTCAAGGATCTGCAGGCGTTGATGCAATTTGTTGGCGAAAGTGCGGCGGAATTGACGCTAAAGTACGGCAACGTTTCGGCGGCATCGGTCGGTGCAATCCAACGCGGTCTGCTCCAGATCGATGAACAGGGCGGCGACCTCTTTTTTGGCGAGCCGGCCGTAAAGCTCGAAGATTTTATGCAAAGCATCGGCGGCAAGGGCGTGCTAAATCTGCTCGCTGCGGATCAGTTGATAAATTCTCCGAAGCTCTATTCAACATTCTTGCTATGGCTCTTGTCAGAGTTGTTTGAGGAACTGCCGGAGGCCGGTGACCTCGAAAAGCCAAAGCTCGTTTTCTTTTTTGACGAAGCACATTTGCTGTTCAGCGATGCTCCGCAGGCTTTGGTCGATAAGGTCGAACAGGTCGTCAGGCTTATTCGTTCAAAGGGCGTCGGGGTCTATTTTGTCACTCAAAACCCGGCCGACATTCCCGAAAAGGTGCTTGCCCAATGTGGCAATCGTGTCCAACACGCTTTGCGAGCCTATACCCCGCAGGAGCAGAAAGGCGTTAGGGCGGCAGCTTCGTCGTTCCGCGTAAATCCTAGCCTCGACACGGAAACAGTTATCACCGAACTTGGCGTAGGCGAAGTTTTGATCTCGACGCTCGACGAAAAGGGCGTTCCGACGATAGTCGACCGTGCATTCGTCGTGCCTCCGGCCGGCCACATCGGGCCGATCCTGCCCGAACAACGAGCCGCGTTGATCGCTAATTCGCTCGTCGCCGGAGTTTATGAGACGGCGATCGACCGTGAATCTGCATTCGAGATGCTCAAGGTCAAATCGGATGCAAAACTCGCCGAGCAGCAGCATGCCGCCGAACAAGCTGCGATCACCAAACAGCAAGCCGAAATGGCAAAAGCAGAGAAAGCCGAGGCTCGGGCTCCGGACACAATGTGGGAGTCAATAGGCAAAAGCGCCGTTCGCTCGGCAACCAGCAGCATCGGGCGCTCGCTCGGCACAAAGCTCGTTCGCGGGGTGCTCGGTAGTTTACTTGGCGGCAAGAAGAGTTGGTTTTAGTTAATTTTCGTTATGGCTCGCGATTGGAGCAAAATCACTCGGCGGATGACCTGATGGACAAAGCGGTCGGCGGCGGCGGACTTCGCCGCGGTCGAACGAGTGTCAACACAATATATCCGGGCGACACTCTTGATTTCTGGCGGGTTCTCGTAGCGACAAACAGGAAAGACGCTTGCTGCTATATGCAGAGATGAAGTTGCCCGGCGAGGCTTGGCTCGAATTCAAGGTAGTCGAGAAAAACGGTCAGGCCACTCTAAAACAAAACGCGACTTTCCGACCAAAAGGCGTTCTGGGGCGGCTATATTGGTATTCGGTGCTGTCCCTGCACCATTTTGTATTCGGTGGTATGGTCAACAATCTCGTCAACTATCAACCGGACACTTCGTTCTCATAGTAGAGCAAAGATCGATCCCTCACCTATTTCGAGTTTTTTACGATTATATTTTCAGTAGTCATTCGACAGCCGCGACGATGGTTATGGGGCGAAATGCCAACGGATTGACCGAGTGGAAAAACATAGAGGGTAACAATCTCAGGGAATACGAAACCGGTGACAAAATAGTAGGTGTTCAGATCACGGAGCTATGAGTTCCACCGTCGGAAAGTACCTTCGGAATCGTCGTGGGTCGCGGGTCATTATTTTGAAGTTCGCTACTGCGGCATGAGCACCGATGAAAAAATCGGGGAGCGTGGCAACGCGGGAGCCGCCATGGTTTCTATACGCCAAGTGAGCCTTTCCGGCCAAGAACGCCGCCACATAGGGTAAAGGCTCTCGTCGAAAAAATTCCTGTGGAAAAGCGCTGTCAAATTCTGCCGGAGATGCGTACCGAACGGATGCTTCAGCATAAATTACCGGATTTATTCCAAGATCGGACGAGTTTCCCGCTGAAGCGACAGCAGCAGACGACCAGGAATACCATTCGGAATCTTCACTCGCAATATCGAGCAGGATGTTACTATCGATCAAAATCATCTTCGCCCCAGCCCCGAGTCAAAGCCATTATCTGATCGGTCGTAAGATCGAGATTGACCGAACCGGTTCCTCGTGCGCGAGCGACAATTTCTTCGCCTCGACTACGACGACGGCCGTTTGCAATGGCTTTCTTGATCGTCACCGTATCGCCGCGCAATCCAAACTCCACCTCCGTGTCCGGAAAGATGCCAGCTTTCGCCCGAATTGCAATTGGGATTGTCACCTGACCTTTAGATGTAACTCGCATAAAGTAATACTCCTACTAGTAAGAGTAAGACTTTTTACCTAATAGAGCAAATATTTTTCACGGAGCTGTTTGAAAGCGTGCAGCTCGGCGGTCCAATCCGCCTCAATCTCGTTCAACGCCACGCCGGCTTCGATCTGTTTGCGGATCTTGTCGGTGCCGCAGATGACGTCGATGGGGTTTACGTCAAAAACGTATTCGTACGCTTCCTGTTTCCACTGGAAATGTTCGGTGTACATGTCGTAGGCCGTTTTGATCATCGCGATGCCGACGATGACGGGCGTGAACGCCTCGCGGTCGGTGACGTGGATCTGGACGCCGCCGCAGGTTCGTTCGGCGCATTTTTGAAACGTCGGGCGGAAGAATACGTGGCGAAACTTAACACCGGCAAAGTTAAAACTGTCGAGTTCGCGGATCCATGCGTACGGATCGATGAACGGTGCGCCGTTCAGCTCGAAAGGCTTGGTCGTGCCGCGGCCTTCGCTTAGCTCGGTGCCTTCGACATGGACAGTCGCGGGAAAGACGATACAGGTTTCAGCAGTCGGGATATTTGGGCTCGGGATTATCCACGGCAAGCCGGTTTGGTCCCACCACATTTCTCGGTTCCAGCCCTCCATCTTAACCACTTCGAGATCGCAGCCGATGCCGAAATGGTCGTTGAACATCTTTGCCAACTCACCGATCGTCATCCCATGTCGCGTCGGGATCTCAAATTGCCCGACGAAGGATGTAAAAGCAGTTTCGGTGACATTGCCCTCGACGCCCACGCCGTTGATCGGGTTTGGACGGTCGCAGACAACGACCTTTTTGCCGAATTTTTTGGCGGCACGCATACAGTTCGCCATTGTGTAGACAAAAGTGTAGATGCGGCAGCCGACGTCCTGTAGATCGACGACGAAAGTGTCAATATCGCGAACCATCTCCTCAGTCGGCTCGCGGGTTTCGCTATAGAGCGAATAGACGGGCAAGCCAGTTCGCGGGTCTGTCGAGTGGTCGGTCTCGATCATGTTGTCCTGAACGTCGCCGCGAATGCCATGCTGCGGGCCAAATAGCGTCGTTAATTCAAATTCATTGCACGCGGCAAGTACGTCAGCCGCGTGGGCGAACGTATCAGGCAGAACGGAAGCCTGATTACAGACGAGGCCGAGACGTTGGCCGCGGATCAGATCGAGCTTTTCCTCTAGAAGGTGTTCGATGCCGAGTTTTGTTCGTTTCATGGTTCAAAATGCCGCAAGCCCGCGCGTAATCCAGGGCGGTACAATGAATAATTTTGTTAAGACCATTGATAAGCGCGAGCTTTGGGTAAACCGATTAAAATAAAAGTAAA
>JANPDK010000171.1:0-5151 GCA_031431415.1 Acidobacteriota bacterium
CGAGACGAGGCCGTTTCCAGCCCTGCCCTCAACCTTCGCATTGACGGAGACATTGTTTTGAATCCCGTCGATCGATTGAACCTCGATCGTCAAAGTGTATTGGGCACGCGTCCAGGACGACAGCGACGATTCCAATATCGCATAGCGGCCCAATTCGCTCTGCGTGATGACCGCACCTTTGGCAAAAACAAAAGGCTGAGTCACGATGATGCCGTCCTTGAGCCGTGAGGAGGCCTCATCGACCACGATCTTTTGCTCGCGGAGCGTCTCGACTATCGATTCGATCAAAACATCGCGCCGCGCATTGAGCTTGTACGGATTGGCAAGCATCTGCCGGGTCTTGGTTTTGCCTTTACCCCAATCGAACGAGCGAGTGACATCGTTGCCGCGCGTGGTCACTTTGTTACCGCTGTCCTTGATTGTCTGAGTCTGCGTGTCGACGCCTTTCTGAGCGAACGAGAGCGTCACGAGGGAAAGTATTGCAAATATTGACGCTGTTATGGTTTTCATGTTTAACCTAAAAATAGCAGAAATTTCGCCGCTTTGGAAGATATATGATGTTGCGGCGCTGGTCGGCGTTGTATTTTCTGCTCAAACATCGTGTTTCCAATACTCGCGATACCACTCGATCGTGCGGCCAATGCCCTCGTCGAGCGTGACTATCGGCGTCCAGCCAAACATCGAATTGACCTTCTCGGATGAAAGATATTGTGCGTCGATCTCATTCGCTATCTTATCTTTGAGTAGAACATCCGGCACGAGTTCGCCGCCCATTTGCGTTACTATCTTATTCACAAGATCGATCATGGATATCGGCTCACCGGATCCAAAGTTAAACGCCTCACCCTTTATCTTTTCGATGTTCTCAGCAAGCAGCAGATACCCCGCAACAATATCAGCCGTATAAATAAAATCACGAACCGGCGTACCATCTGAACGGATGATAGGCCGCTCGCCCTTGAGCATGGACAAGATCGTTCCGGGGATGATTCTTGAAAGATTGATGTCCGCCGGGCCATAGATATTCGCCGATCTTGTGACCGCGACCGGAAGTCCGAAGGTGTGGGCAAATGACTGTGAGATCAGATCGGTGCAGGCTTTTGAAACATCGTAGGGAAAGACCGCATTCAGCTTAAAGTCCTCAGAATAGGGAAGTTCGGCGTGCGAACCGTAGGCTTTGTCGCTGGAAGCAACGACCACGCGATTGACAGTTTTGCTGAGGCGGCATGCTTCGAGAAGAAGATACGTCCCGCGAATATTCGATTCAAACGTCGATACTGGCGAACGGTTTGCCGCGCCGACGAGAGCCTGAGCCGCAAGATGAAACACGGCTCCGATCTCGTACTCATTGAGTACCCGCTCCATCAACGGACCGTCATCAACCGGACCGTTGATAACCGTTACCGAATTCCGCAGCCGTAGCAGGTCGAGCGAATTCGGCTGCACCTCGTCCCGCTGAAGACAAACGACATTTGCTCCCTGAGCGACAAGCTCCGCAACCAGATTCGCCCCCAGAAACCCCGTCGCTCCGGTCACAAATGCGTTACGACTTTTCCAAAATGAATTCATAGGAATTTATTACCACAGAGAACACCGAGAGCACAGAGAAAAAAACTGTCAGTCGACCTTTCGAAGTTTCGTGTTCCCAAAACCGAGTGCCCTAAGAAATTGTTTTCTAAATCTCTGTGTTCTCGGTGCCCTCCGTGGTGAACCCTCTTCTACCAGACTTTCCACGGCCCACCGTCCAGCCAAAGTTGCTCGAATTCGAGGTTGTCCTTGAACGTGTCCATGCACTTCCAAAAGCCTTCGTGCTTGTACGCCATCATCTCGCCCGCATTGCTCATGCGTTCGAATGGCTCGCGTTCGAGCACGTCGTTTGCGCCCAGATGTTCAAATATCTGTTGATCAAAAACAAAAAAACCGCCATTGATCCATTCTTTTAGTATCGGTTTTTCGCGAAACGCTGTGATCCTTCCATCGTCGGCAACATCCATTATGCCAAAATTCGAATGCGGATGAACCGCAGTTACTGTTGCGGCTCGACCATGCTCGCGATGAAAATCTGTCAACGTCGTAATGTTTACGTCCGACAGGCCATCACCGTAAGTAACGCAGAACGTCTCTTCATCGGCGAGATGATCTGCAACTTGGAGCAGACGCCCACCGGTATTCGTGTCCAGCCCGGTGTCTACAAAATTAACGTTCCAATCACTCGAATTGAGCAGCGGATTCGCCTTTATCTCGTCACCCAAGAACCCGAGGCACAATACAAAATCACGGATGCCATAATGAGCGTAGTTACTCATCAGGTGCCAGATTATTGGCTTTTCGCCGATGTTTATGAGAGCTTTTGGCACAGAGCGGCCACTCTCGCCGAGGCGAGTGCCGCGTCCGCCGCATAGGATAACTGCCTTCATCGTTCGATGCTATTGTGTTCCCAAAGCTTGGCGTATTTCAGAAAAACGCCGTACGCCGTAAAACCCGCGATCACCATTCCCGCCGCGCCGTCGCGGAAACCTTGTTTCAAAATATACGTCCTGAAAAACGCCGCGACAGCATTTCCGAACATCCCAAACGGCCCGATCGTCCGGCCTTCGTTCGCCAAATGCTCAGCGGCGAGAGATGCGTAGGATTCGGTCACGCGGTGGTATTCGCTCAAATTCTGCTTTGTGTAATGCAGAAACTCGCCTTCCAATGTCTCGACTCGGCCATCAACCCGCGCCGTCTGATGCGGAGCGACTCCATCCCAATAGCTCTTGTCCTTTCGATACAGCCGCATTTGATAATCGGGATACCAACCGCAATGACGGATCCATTTGCCGAGGAAAAAGGTCTTCCGAGCGATGCGATAGCCGTCGGCAAGGCTTTCGTTAGGCAGTTCTCGCAGTTTCTCGATCGAACGCCGTAATTCCGGCGTCACTCGCTCGTCTGCATCGATCCAAAAGATCCAATCGCCCGTCGTCTGCGAATCGGCGAACTCGTGCTTATCCTTATAGCCCTTGAACTCGCGATTAAAGACCTTATCGGTATATTTTTTGGCCAACTCTACCGTTCTATCGGTCGAATCGGAATCAACGATCACGATCTCGTCGGCCCAATCGATCGTCTCGCACAGTTCGGCGATGTTTGTTTCCTCGTTTCGAACAATGATCGACGCCGATATTCTCACTCGACAGATTTTCGCAGACTTGATGTGAAACGAAAAGTGCGCGGACGTAATGTTGGAGTTCGCAGAGTTGTGAAAGAGAACTTCTGCTGCGGCTTAGCCGCTTCGCAGTGCGGAAAGGCTCCGCCTTTCCGTACACTCTGACAAATAATCGGTGCGGCTATGCCGCCGATCTACACCATCAACAAAAGTGCCGGCATAGCCGCCGTTCTTTTTGGTAGCGCGTCGGAAGCCGCGGAATTGAGACTACTTGTCAAGCGGCGATGAGATCGTGATATTGTTCGCACGGAATGCCGTTGAGGTCACCCGCTGCAGATCGGAGAGAGCTTTGTTGTAATCTGTCTCGGCCCGGATCTCTGCGTTGCGTGCGTTGGTCAGCGAATTTTCACGCTGGAATAGAATAAAAGTGGTTGAGCGTCCGTTTTCGTAGAGTTTCCTCTCGCCTTCGAGCTGGATCTCGGCACTCTCGCGGGCACGACGAGCAGTGAGGACACGCTGCCGCGAGGTTTCGACCGCTTGAACAGCATTGCGGACCTCGACGATAACCACCTGCTCCTGACCACGCGTCTGGGCTCGGAGCTGCTCTTCCTGAATCTTCGCACCGTCAAAATTAGCTTTTGCCGTACGATTCCTGAACGGGAACGAGATCGTCGCACCGATCGAGAAATTTGGAGCGTCGCTGCGAAATACATTTGCAAGTGAGCGGTTAAATCCGCCAAAAAGATACGAGGGCGAAGCCGGGATTACCAGAGATGGGTTTATCAGCAACGGCAAAGCCAAGCTCGTACGCGTCGCATTGAGATTATTGAACAGAAACAAATCTGCCGTCCCTGTGATCAAATTAGTCGTTGTTGCGGTGCTCGTTCCGCTACGCGAAATGCCGTCGAGCGAGAACGTCGTGTTCAGGTCGATCTGCGGCTTCGTCTGGTTCTTGAAATATTTAAGGTCTTCCTGATTGATCTCACGCTGCAATTTCAGACGTTTCAGCTCGAAGCGATTATCCATCGCATCCTTCATCGCATCGTCGAGATTTGTCGGATCGAGATTAAATGCTGGTTTGTCGGTCGGGACAAATGTCCGCGACCATTCCGGCGAGAGCGGATCGCGAAGTAGAAGCTGCTTGATCGCGTTCTCAGCCGTCGCGACGGTCTGTGTCGCCAAAAGCAAGCTGCCTTCGCGGTTAGCCAATTCGGTAACCACCTCGGCACGATCCAAGGGAGCAGCCGCACCGGCGTCGATGCGTGCCTCGATCTGGCGCAGATTCTCCTTCGCCAGATTGACGTTGGCGACCTCATTCTGCTGATTGCGAAGTGCGAAGACGTAATCCCAGTACGCACGCTGCACGCCGGTTATCGTCGTCGTTGCCTGAAGGCGAAAATCCGACTCAGTCTGCTCCAGGCGTTTGCGGGCGATGGTGATATTACGACGCGTGTTGTCAATTCGGAAGTTACGCATCAGCGGCTGGTTGTAATTAAAACCAACCGAAGACGAATAGATCGCACTGCCGCCGCTGGCCGTGCCTGAAGTTACCTGCTGTTGGGCAAAGGCATTCTCGGTACGATTATTGTTAAAGAAAAACTGATAGTCTCCGCCACCTTTCTGTATGTTCTTAGTAATATTCGAACTTACTCGAAAATCGTTGGTGGCATCTGAGCCGGTGGTTGAATTCCGTGAAAAATTAGGCGTGGCCGTAAATACATGATCGTAAATACCGAGCAGCGAACGGATCTGCGTCTCCTGAAACCGCACGTCCCCACGAGAGACCTCGACATCGTTATTATTCTCAAGCGCACGGCGTATTGCGTCGTTCAGGGTCAACGAGATCGGTTGTGCTGTCTGTACGCCAACACGAGCCAAGGCCACCGAATTATCACTGGCGAGCCGCGCAAATTTACGGATCGCCAGTCCGGGATCACTCGTTTCAACTCTGGCGACAATATTTTCCGGGGTCGCGGCCACGACTTGGGCCGGTTCCTGCGCCGACG
>JANPDK010000172.1:0-4149 GCA_031431415.1 Acidobacteriota bacterium
TTCTCGAAAAGGCTTCGGTAACCACGCTGCCACTAACGCCGGGAGCAGGGAACTATGTTTCGGAGAATATAGGCGAAATTCGTCTCGCTATCCGCACGTCTCGCAGTGAACTGATCGACAAACTTTCCCGCTCCGAACTAACACCCGAGGAACTCGGTCTGCAACAACTGTCCGAGTACGCCGCAAGCAAAGATGGCAAAGAACGCGTAGAGGCCCAGATACTGCAAAATCGACGGATCGTGCTTTCGATATCACCACTCATTTTCTGTCTCCTCGGCACCGTGATCGTTCTGCGTCTCAATCGCAGTGGCCGAAATTTTGGCATCGCTCTCGCTCTGACAGTCCTCGTCGGGTATTATCTGCTCGCATTTCTTGGCGAACAACTCGCCCGCACCGGAACGATCAGCGTCAACACCGCGAGCCTTATCCCAATCGGCGGCAGCTTGATCACGATCATCTTTTTTGCAATGTCTCGGCGTTTGAACTCCTGGTCAGGTCTTGGCGGTCAGATCTCGACAGCGTTAGCGAGAATCTGGGATGCGAGACCAAAACTTCCGGCGAGCAATCTGTTTGTTTCGCTTTCCACCGGGCTTCGCGATTTTGATATTCTGCGGAATCTTCTAAAAAATTTCCTTCTGACGCTGATCTTTTTGATCTCGATCTTTGTCATTTTCACGGCGTTTGAGCACTGGAAATTCGCGGGAACGATTGATGGCGGGGTCTGGCTGTTGGTCAAATATCTCGTTTATCTGACGCCGTTTATGTATCTGCAGATCGCGGCGTCGGCCGCTATGATCGCGACGCTTGCGACATTTGCTATCAAATCGCGGCAGAACGAGATTGTTACCTGGATCTCGGCAGGGCAGAGTGTTTACCGGCTTTTGCTTCCATGTTTTCTTATAATGCTTCTCCTCGGGGGCGTGAATTGGCTGATCCAGGAGCGGGTTCTGCCGGACGCGAATCAGAAGCAGGACGCGACCCGCATGATCTTAAAAAACAAGGGCGTCGCTCCGGGCGGGGCGGGGAAGTACTGGGTGGCGACGGATGCGAACATCTATTCTTTTTACCTCGCGGACGAGAAGTCTGCGTCTGATAACGCAATGAGATTGATGAGTGAGGCAGTAGACGGAAACTCAACGATTGCGGCGAACACTTCGCTGGCTAGTCCTGCGTCTGATAACGAAAAGCGAGCCGCCTGCCCTAATTGCGTCCGGGGTCTCACTATTTACGCTTTGGCAAATAAAGGGGAAAGATTGCAAACCGTGTACCGTGCCGAGCGAGGCGTGTGGACGGCGGGGCGTGTGAATATGAGCGGCGGTATCGAGAAAAGCGATCTTACTGAGGGAAAAGTCGTAAATTCGACAATTTCCGAGGCTGTGATAGATGAAAAGGAAAACCCTTTTACTGAGATCCGGCGAAAGCCGACGCATCTTGATTCGAAAAGTCTGGCGAACCAAGTCGCAACAGCGGACGCAGAAGTTGAACAACGAAGCCTCGCCGTCGCTCTTGAGAAAAAGCGGATCACGCTGTTTTTGCCGCTCGTGATGGCGTTATTTACGGCGCCGTTTGCACTTTCGCTTAGCCGGAAAGGGAAAGCGGCGACGGTTGGATATTCCGTCGCCTTGTGGTTGTTGTTTACGGGCACGAGCAGTGTTTTCGAACAGCTCGGTCTGAATGGTTCGATCTCACCGCTCCTTGCGGTTTGGTCGCCGCCTGCGATCTTTGCATTGATAGGGCTGTTTTTGCTCGCGCGTGTTAGGACTTAAATTTCTGGATTCGAACGAGAGTCGTTTTCGAGGTTCTACCGTTCCGGCCTGAAACTCTAAATAGAGCTAAATCCATTCCCCCATCTTACGGAACTTTTGGTAACGCTCTTCGAGTAGTGTTTCGGTGTTGAGACTTAAGAGGGTTTGGAGTTCGCTCAAGATCGACTGTTTGAGCGACATGGCGATTCTTTCGTATGCCGCCTCGGATCGCTTGTCGCCATCGGTCGGAATTGTCCAGGGTGCTGGTTCGGGAACGATTTGATCGATGATGTCGAATTGTTTGAGATTCGCGGCGGTCAGCTTCAATCCCTCAGCCGCATCGGGAGCTTTTTCAGCGGATTTCCAGAGAATGGCGGCACAGCCTTCGGGGGTGATGACGCTATAGACGGCATTTTCCATCATCAGGACTCGGTCGCCTATCCCAATAGCAAGTGCACCGCCACTGCCGCCTTCGCCGAGGACGACGACGACGATAGGGACTTTTAGGCCCGCCATTTCACGCAGGTTAAACGCGATCGCCTCGGCCTGGCCGCGCTCTTCGGCGTCGATACCGGGATATGCTCCCGGAGTGTCGATTATGGTGATAACCGGACGGCCAAATTTCTCGGCCGTGTGCATCATTCTGAGCGCTTTGCGATAGCCTTCGGGCTTTGACATCGCGAAGTTGCGATGACGACGTTCGTTGATATCGCGGCCTTTCTGCTGGCCGATGACGCAGACTTCCGTTCCATCCAGGCGCGCAAAGCCCGTGATCATCGCCGGATCGTCCGCATAACGGCGGTCGCCGTGGATCTCGACAAAATCCGTAAAGATCGTCGAAAGCAGATCCATCGAATAAGGCCTGTCAGGATGCCGCGCCATCTGGACGCGTTCAAAAGCAGTTGCGGACATAAAGTAGATGATACCTCAAACGGAAGAGCGAAGAAATTGTCCACAGATGAACACAGATAAACACAGATGTTCAGGAAGTTTTGCTTAAAACTCTTATCCGTGTTTATCCGCGTTCATCTGTGGACTAATTTCCTTTACTGACTCCACAGCACGCCAAATCCACGACTTTCCAACTCACGCTGCAACGCCCGGCTTCCGGCGACGTTGAGCGACTCTGCATGAAGCCGCACGCGAGTGCCATCTGCATCGAGATCAAGAAAGACGTGACATCGTCCGCGGTCGCGTTCGAGCAAGCGGTACAGAGATTCGAAATACGCCTCGTCGCAGGATGTGGCGGGAACAGTGATCGTGACCTCGCGTGCCTGATCGGCTTCGGTTTCGTCTAAAGATTTGAGGTCGGTGATCTTCAGCGTTGGTTCTTGGCCTTCGGGAGCTTCGATGTTGCCCTCGGCAACGAACATGCCGTCGTCTGCCAGCAACATGCTTAGTTTGTTGAAATTGTCTCCAAGCACGACGCCTTTTATGCCGCCGGAACGGTCTTCCAGGCGAAACTGTGCAAAGCGATTGCCGCGTTTGCTGGTACGCACCTGGAGGGCACTGATCATTCCCGCGATCCGAACCTGTTCGCCTGATTTGAGATCGTCGAATTCGGCGATTGCCTTGAGTTTCATCCCGGCGAGCAGGTGCTTGTAATTGTCGAGCGGATGAGCCGACAGATAGAAGCCGACAGCAGCCTTTTCGCGTTGGGCGATCTCGGCCTGCGACCACGGCTCGGCGTTTGGCAGTTCGTCCGCCGCCGTAGTGTCCGTCTCGACCGCTCCGAACAAACCGCTCTGGCCACGCAACCGATCCTCGGACATACGCTGGCCTTGCTGCAAAGCGGGTTCGATAGCCGCGAATAGCCGAGCTCGCCATTCACCGGATTCCATTCCTTCAGGCATCATCGAGTCGAACGCTCCGGCAGCGATCAGGCTTTCGAGGCCGCGCCGATTTACCGCGCCGCTTCCCAGACGCGAGCAAAAATCGTACAGGGAAGTGAACTTGCCCGTCTTCCGAGCCTCGACCATCGCCTGCACGCTCGATGTTCCCATTCCCTTGATCGCTGTCAGGCCGTAGCGAACGGTGTCGTCGATCGGGGTAAAACCTTCGCCGCTCTCGTTAACATCCGGTGGCAGGAGCGACAGGCCCATCGACTTTAGCTCGGTTGAATATTTGTAGACTTTTGCGCTGTCTTGAGCTTCGTGCGACAGGACGGCGGCATAAAAGTATGCCGGATAATGAGCTTTCAAATACGCAGTCTGAAACGCGAGTACGGCGTACGCCATCGAGTGGCTGCGGTTAAATCCGTAGTCGGCAAACTTCGCCATCAGGTCAAAGATCTCTTTCGCCGTCTTTTTCGGGATCTTATTTGCGATCGCTCCGTCGACAAACGTCTGTTCGTGGACAGCCATTTTTTCGACATCCTTCTTACCCATCGCCCGCCGCATCAGAT
>JANPDK010000173.1:0-18643 GCA_031431415.1 Acidobacteriota bacterium
GAGGAGTTCAAAGCCGACGAGATCGGTGCCGGCACGCCGGCCTATATGTCGCCGGAGCAGATCGAGGGCGGCGAGCTGACCATCAAGAGCGACATCTACTCGCTGGGGCTGGTGCTCTATGAGCTATTCACCGGCAAGCAGGCGTTTGTGGCGGCGACCGTCGGTGAGCTGATCAATTTACGCCGCAGCAACACGTCGCCGACCACGCCGACATCGATCGTTAAGGGATTTGATCCGGTGATCGAAAAGCTCATTGACCGCTGTATTCAAAAAGATCCGTCGCAGCGGCCTTCGTCGGCGTTACAAGTTGCCGCCGCACTGCCGGGCGGTGACCCGATCGCGGCGGCGCTCGCCGCCGGTGAAACGCCGTCACCGGAAATGGTCGCCGCCGCGCCAAAAGAAGGTGCGTTGCGTCCGCCGGTCGCGATGGCGATGCTGGCCGCGTTCTTCGTGATGCTTGTAGCGGTCGTTTTGGTCGACGGCAGAATGCAGATTTTCAACTTCGTGCCCCTTGAAAAGTCACCCGAGCTTTTGAGAGAGACGGCCCGCGACCTTGCCCGACGGGCGGGCTATAGCGAGCCGATCGATAGCGCTGACTGGTTCAGTGTCAGAAATGACATGCTCGACTTTATCGCGCAAAACGACCAGTCGCCTGACCGATGGGAAAAGATGAAGGCGGCAAGGCCGTCAGCGCTCACTTTCCGGTATCGCCAGAGCCCGCGGTATCTCGAGACGAATGAGGGTCGGGTCGGGCCGGATGCACCACCTAGAATAGTTCCGGGCATGGTCGATCTAAATCTCGATACTCGCGGACAATTACGGTTATTTCGCGCCGTGCCTCCGCAGGTTATCGATCGTGCCCCTACGACACCGGCCGAGATCGACTGGTCGATGTTTTTTGCTGCAGCGGGACTCGATCAGGCAGAGTTCCGCCCGGTGGAATCCAGCTTGACGCCGAGGGCCTCCTACGACTTTCGTACCGCCTGGGAGGGAGCTTATCCGGAAGATCCGCAGAAGCCGATACGCATCGAGGCAGCGGCTTTCCTTGGCAAAGTGGTGTGGTTCGAGATGGTTCATTCGTGGGAACAGCCCGCCCGTGAGGCTGCAACTCCAATCCGGACGGGGCAGAAGGTTTTCAGTGGGCTTCTCATCGGGTTCCTCGTACTTGCCGGGATCGGCGGAGTACTGCTGACGGTCAAAAACATTAGGCTTGGCCGAGGTGACCGCCGCGGAGCTTTCAGGCTGGCACATTTTGTCTTCTGGGTGAGTGTCGTGAATCGGACTTTCGGGCTAGGCGCTCATCACGTCCCGACGATTGCAGAGTTTTTCCAGGTAATACTCCCGATCATTGCATGGTCACTACTTCCTGCTGCCTTTTCTTGGGTTGTTTACGTGGCTCTCGAGCCATTTGTTCGCCGGCGCTGGCCGCAGCGTATAATTTCATGGACGCGGCTTTTGGCCGGAGGCTTTAGCGATCCGATGGTTGGCCGCGACCTCTTGATCGGGGCTCTCTTCGGTATTGGTTTGATGCTCTGGGGTTCTCTGGCTTATCAGATACCGGTATGGCTGGGCTATCCACCCGGTATTCCTTCCGGTTCAAACAATTTAGTATTGCTCGGTGCGGGATCTTTTCTCCCGTCAGTTGCGGGCAACCTTATGGTTTGGCTGATATTCTGGATCATCACCCTTTTCGTCATCCTTATGCTGTCGCTCGTCCTCCGGCGCGACTGGCTGGCCTTTGCTATCGGCTGGGCCATTGTGGTACTGGCCATATTTCTTCTTAGCGGCAATCGATCGGTCATAGATCTGATCTTTATTGCGTTCGGAACAGCGATTGTTTTCATCGTCCCGCTCTGGCGTTTCGGCCTGCTGGCCTTGGTGTCGTTAACCTTCTTTCACGGTCTCACCCCCCTTCCTATCACCACGAATTTCACCGCGTGGTACGCCACCGGTTTTGTCATGTACCTGGTCCTGCTGGTGGCCCTGGCGGTTTACGGTTTCTACACCTCCCTCGCCGGCCAGAAACCATTCGGCGGGAAGTTTTTGGAGGAATGATAAGCTAGTTTGAGTTCTATGGATAAGGATGCGATCAAAACCGTTTGGCTTTCTCCGCTGGTTCTCGACCAGGGTTTTAGTGTGCAGTTTCGCGACGACCATATTCACGTGGAACTCGGCAAGGATTTCAAAGTAGATCCGCAGCACCGCGAGGCCCTCTGGAATGTGATCGGTGAGGCGTGCAAAAGGCATGGTTCGCGGCGAGTACTCGTCGAGGGTATTCTCCCGACGGGTGAGCGTGAGACGTCCGACGTGATCGATGCAGGGAAGAAGACCGCGACCGTTCCGAGACTTTGGCTTGCGTTCGCGATCCCGGATTTTCAACCAACGGCACAAACGGAACTTTATGAGACGATCGCGGCCTCGCAGGGCGTGCGGGTGAAATTTTTCACGAATAGCGAACGGGCTTTGAATTGGTTGAGGATAAATACGCCCGCATAGATACAATGATAAACCTGTTGGCCTAAACGACGTGTCGAGACTAAAACGACTGATTGAACTACCGCAATGATATTTTCCCACAGAGAATTTTCGCAAAAACTAGAACGAGCCGAGGCCCGGTCGAATGTCGATTTTGTCGAGACGCGGGCGCGGCTCGATCCGATGAGCGGTGCGACATGGATCGAGGTCGCCGGCGTTTATGCTATGTTTGACGGCGCCCAGTCGCCATTGACGCAGACGTTCGGGCTTGGCATTTTTGATGAGATCACCGATGTTGAGATGGACGAGCTCGAAGACTTTTTCAAAAGCCACAATGCTCCTGTTTTTCACGAAGTCAGCCCGCTGGCTGACCCATCGCACATGGAATTGCTCAACCGACGTGGCTATCAACCGATGGAATTGACGAGTGTGATGTATCTTTCATTAGCCAAACAGGCTCCATCCGCTCGCCCGTTGAACCCACAAATAACCACCCGGGTCATCAAAAGCGATGAAGTTGATATTTGGGCACGAACTGCTGCCAGCGGTTGGAGCACGGAAATGCCTGGAATGGAAGATTTTATGTTTAGCTTCTGCCGCATCGGCGCCCAATGTGCCGAAGCATTTCCGTACATTGCTGAGATGGATGGTGATCCCATTTCCACCGGAGCACTCTTGATCTACGAAGATGTCGCCCTGCTGGCCGGTGCAAGCACCATCCCCGAAGGCCGCAATCAAGGTGCACAAAGTGCCCTGCTTGAAGGGCGCCTGCGTCATGCTCGTGAAAATGGATGTACGCTCGCGATCATGGGAGCCTCGCCCGGCAGTCAGTCGCAAAAGAACGCCCAAAAGAATGGCTTCAACATCGCCTATACACGCACAAAATGGCAGAAAATAGGTTAGAATTGGGTACTAAATCCATTCGCAAAAACCTATGAAAAGATGCCCTGAATGTAGACGGGATTATTACGATGATACGCTGCTGTATTGTCTCGACGACGGAAATGCTCTGCTCGAAGGGCCGGCGAGGGCTTCTTCGGGGGATGAGCCTGCCACTGCGATCTTGACTGGCGTCGAGGCTCCGACTCGTGCGCAGATTCATACAACTGACCAGACCGCCATACTTCGCACCGGAGCGGAGGCGGAGCCTCGGAAATCTTTGGATGGACTGCCGGAGAAGCGCAGCTTCTCCGCAAATAGAGCGGCAAAGCCGCTGGCAGCTTTGGTTGTTGCTGTTGTTCTTTTGGTCGGTGGATTTTTCGCTTACCGGTATTTCTCGCTGGCCAAACAGATCAATTCCATCGCCGTAATGCCGTTTGAGAATAAAAATTCTGATGCCGACACGGATTACCTGTCCGACGGTTTGGCGGAATCGTTGATCTTTCGGCTGACGCAGATTCCTGATTTGCGGGTTAGCCCGACGAGTTCGGTGATGCGTTACAAGGGGAAGGAGACTGATGTTGCCAAGATTGCCAACGAACTTGGCGTAGATGCGGTGATGACCGGACGGCTGACCAAGCGTGGCGACAATCTGAACATCACGGTCGAGCTCGTGGATGCCCGCACCAACAAGTCGCTGTGGGGCGAGCAATATGAACGGAAACTTTCGGAATTATTGACCACCCAACGCGAGATCGTCGCCGAGATCGTGGGCAAACTGCAACTAAAACTGTCGGGCGAAAGCGAGCAAAAACTGACAAAGAAATACACCGACAACAACGAAGCCTATCAGCTTTATCTGAAAGGGCGTTTTCATTTTGCGAAACGTAACAAGGCGGATGTCGTGCGTAGCATTGAATACTTCAAACAGGCAATCGCTTTGGATCCGAATTTTGCCCTCGCATACGCGCGGCTCGCCGATTCATATAATGGCATGACCGCGTATCCGTATATGGCGCCCAAAGAGGCGATACCATTGGCAAAAGCGGCCGCCTACCGTGCCCTTGAGATCGATCCGTCGCTTGCCGAGGCACACACTGCACTTGCAAATTCGCTCGCCTGCTTCGATTGGAATTGGAGGGAAGCCGAGCGGGAGTTCAAACGGGCGCTTGAGATCAACCCGAACGACGCAGGCACACATTGGCGCTACGGAATGTTCTACCTGATGCCGTTGGGGCGCCATGAAGAGGCCATCGTCGAAGGGAAACGGTCGCTCGAACTCGAGCCGCTCGATCTTAATCACGGGGCCAACTTGTCCGGACTCTACTTTTATGCAGGCCGATATGATGAGGCACTCGACCAAGCCAGGCAGGTCCACAGTCTCGATGCCAACTTTATTGTCGGCCGCTGGGCGTTAAGCCAGGCGTATATCCAGAAGGGAATGTACGCCGAGGCAATCGAGCTGAACGAGAGGGCACTCCAAACGGATTCCACAAATCCGGTGTTCCTTCGGTTTGCCGGGATCGCATATGCAAAAGCCGGTCGCCGACAGCAAGCGGAGAAAATAGTAGAGAGGTTTCGAGACATTGCGAAGACAGAGTACGTTATGTCCTACCACATTGCCATGATCTATTCAGCTTTGGGAGAAAAGGACAAAGCGTTGGCTGAACTCGAGACTTCCGTCAATGAACGCGATTACCTACTGCCGCGAATAAAGGTCGAACCTTTTTTAGCGCCGCTTCATGACGACCCGCGATACAAAGACCTGCTGAAACGGATGGGTTTGCCGGAATAGAAACTTATGAAACAACGCTCAAAGACGGATGGCTACGGGCGGATGCGTCAGGAAATAAATATCGAAGAACTGAACACCAAACTTGCAAAAGACCCCAATGGATATGTTAGAGCTATGGGGTTATGCCTCGGCATATGCCTGGGGCTAAGTAAAAGATAAGACAATCGAATATCTGAACAAAGCGTATGAAGAGCGTGACAAGGTGACCGAGGTCCATAAAACTTGGGACTTCGTGCGAGACGACCCGCGATTTAAGGAATTGGTCAAACGAGTCGGGATCCCGGAATAGAACAGTTACCAATGGAAAACATTTCGCAGCTCATTATCTATCAGACCGAATCCGGCGAGACGAAGCTAGAGGTGCGTCTGGAAAACGAGACCGTCTGGCTAACGCAAAAGCTGATGGCGGAGTTGTTTCAGACCACTCCGCAGAACATTACTATCCACCTAAAGAATATTTTTGACGAAGGCGAGTTGGCCGAAGCGGCAACTTGTAAGGATTTCTTACAAGTTCGAATTGAGGGTGAGCGGACAGTCGAGCGCCTTCAAAAATTCTACAATCTTGATGCGATCATATCAGTTGGCTACCGCATAAAATCGTCCGTCGCCACGCGGTTTCGACAGTGGGCGACGCGGCATATCAGGGAGTATATCGTCAAAGGTTTTGTGCTTGATGACGAGCGACTGAAGAATCCTGATGTACCGTTTGATTACTTTGACGAATTACTAAAACGCATTCAGGACATTCGCACGTCCGAGCGGCGGTTTTATCAAAAGATCACCGATATCTACGCGACCAGCACCGATTATGACCCGACCGACGAACGCAGCATTCTGTTCTTTCAAACCGTCCAAAACAAAATGCACTGGGCGATCACCGGGAAAACTGCTGCGGAGATAATCGCCGAGCGTGCTGACAGCACCAAACCAAACATGGGCCTGACCAATTGGCGAGGCTCGAAGCCGCGAAAACATGACGTGAGCATTGCCAAAAACTACCTCGACGAAACCGAGCTGTCCGCGCTAAACAATCTGACCGAGCAATACCTCGTTTTTGCCGAAGGCCAGGCCATGCGGCGGATACCGATGTATATGAAAGACTGGATCGAAAAGCTCCACGGCTTTCTACAGCTCAACGACCGCAACATTCTGGATAACGCCGGCAAGGTCTCGCACCAACTGGCGAGCGAAAAAGCGGAATCGGAATACGAGAAGTATAATAATCTGAGAATCAGTGAACTCGAAAGCGATTTTGACAAAGCCACAAAAACCCTGACGTTGTCGAGCACGAAAAGGGAATAGAACATTGACTATGAGCGAAACCCTCCAACACGATGACGGCCGCGTTGAGTTGCAGCCGTATATTTTGAACGAGATCGAAGGCTCGCCGCTGTATAACGAAGACCTCGCTCCGGTTCCGATCCTCAAACGGACGTGGACGACGTACAATTACGCCGCGCTGTGGATCTCGATGGCGCACTGCATACCGACGTACATGATGGCGTCGGGGCTGATCTCGGCGGGGATGAACTGGTGGCAGGCGTTGTTTACGATCTTGCTCGGCAATACGATCGTTCTGGCTCCGATATTGCTTAATTCGCATCCGGGGACGAAGTACGGTATTCCGTTTCCCGTTTTTGCGAGGGCTGCATATGGAACGGTTGGCTCGAATCTTCCGGCGTTGATGCGTGCTATCGTGGCGTGCGGTTGGTTTGGCATACAGGCTTGGATCGGCGGACAGGCTTTGCAGACTTTTTTTGCGGCCTTTATTCCGGGTTGGGCGATGCTGCTTGGCGGGCCGGTCGGCGGACATACGCCGACGGAGTGGCTATCGTTTATGCTCTTTTGGGGCATGAACATCGCGATCATATTCAAAGGAATGGACCTGCTGCGGATCGTCGAAAACTGGGCGGCTCCTTATGTTTTGATAATGACTGGATTGCTGCTCGCGTGGATATTGTACCAAGCGGGCGGCGTTGGTTTTCTGCTCAATGAGCCGGGCAAGTTTCGGACATTTGGCGAGTTCTGGCCCGTATTTATTCCAAGCTTGACGGCGATGATCGGTTTCTGGGCAACACTCAGCTTGAACATGCCGGATTTCACGCGGTTTGGTAAGAGCCAGCGGGAACAAGCGATCGGGCAGGTCGTCGCATTGCCAACAACGATGACTTTGTTTGCAGCGATGGGGATTTTGATCACCTCGGCAGCGGTTGTGGTCTTCCCAAATATGAATCCGGCTGACGCGTGGGATCCGGTCAAGCTGGTTGGCCAATTTTCACAGCCGGTGGTCGTTGCGATATCGATGTTTACGGTCGTTGTAGCAACTCTTTCAGTAAATATCGCCGCAAACGTTGTCTCGCCCGCAAACGATTTTGCAAACGCATTTCCAAAACTCATCTCGTTTCGCACCGGCGGCTTTATCACGGGGATCGTCGGTATTCTAATGCAGCCGTGGAAGTTGCTTGCCGATCCGAGCGGTTATATTTTCGGCTGGCTCGTCGGTTATTCAGGCGGTCTGGGCTCGATTGCGGGTGTGCTGATTGCGGATTATTGGTTGGTTCGAAAAACTGGACTGAATCTCGGCGACCTTTACCGAAGCAAAGGTGAATACGGCGGTTGGAATTGGCGTGCGATTGTCGCGACGCTACTGGGTTGCTTTTGTGCGTGGATAGGGTTGATAATTCCTAGTCTTAGCGTGCTTTACGATTACGGTTGGTTTATCGGATTTGGAGTGGCGTTTGTGGTGCATTGGGCGTTGATGAAAGCCATTCCGCCGAAGATTATTCACCACGGAGACACAGAGGGCACAGAGCCTAGTTAGAGGCATCTTAAGTCCACGGTTTTGTTTTTTCTCCGTGTTCTCTGCGCCTCTGTGGTGAAAGCATTATGAAATATCAAAGAGTTAGGAATTACTATAACGGCAGATTTGTCGAGAGCATAGCAACGGTAACTGACGAGGTTGTTTCACCTGCTGACGGAACTCAATTGTCGAGCGTACCGATGTCGACGACAGACGAGCTAAATGCGGCGGTAGCGTCGGCAAAGGCTGCATTTCCGGCTTGGAGTGCTACTCCGATCAAGGAACGCGTACAGGTATTTTTTAAGTATCGACATTTGCTTGAGAAAAGCTTCGACGAGCTGACTTCGCTGGTCTCCGAGGAGAACGGCAAGACGTGGGATGAAGCGAAGGCTGAGGTTGAGAAATCGATCGAGTTGACGGAGTTTGCATGCTCGATGCCGCAGCTTGTTTCGGGTGAGATCCTTGAGGTTTCGAAGGGCGTTGAGTGCCGGACGGATCATTTTCCACTCGGTGTAGTCGCGTCGATCGTGCCGTTCAATTTTCCGCTGATGGTGCCGAATTGGACGATGCCAAACGCTCTCGTACTTGGCAATACGATGATAATGAAGCCGAGCGAACTCGTTCCGTTATCGTGCCAGCGAATGGCGGAATTGCTGACCGAGGCCGGGCTGCCCGATGGCGTTTTCAATGTCATAAACGGCGGCAAAGAGATCGTCGAGGGCATCTGTGCTCACCCGGATATCGAGGCAGTCAGTTTTGTCGGCTCGACCAAGGTTGCGAAGCTCGTCTATCAGCAAAGCACGCACCGTCTAAAACGCTGTATTGCACTCGGCGGGGCTAAGAATCACCTGTTTGTGCTGCCGGATGCAAATCCGGCGATGACCGCGACGAACGTCACCGCTTCGATGTCTGGCTGTGCGGGTCAACGCTGTATGGCGGCGTCCGCGATGCTGGCCGTCGGTAATATCGATCCGATCATCGCGTCCATTTGTGACGAGGCACGCAAGGTCGTGCCCGGGAAAAATCTGGGTGCCGTGATATCAAGGGCTGCAAAAGAACGCATCGAAGATTACATTTCACAGGCCGAAAAAGCGGGAGCGAAAATACTGGTTGATGGCCGCGGAGCCGTGGTTGAAGGCAAGGAGAATGGCACATACGTCGGGCCGACTGTGATCGACTATGTTACGCCGGAAATGTCAGTCGCGACCGAAGAGATATTCGGCCCGGTCATCTCTATTATTCGAACCGAGACGGTCGATGAGGCTCTGAAGATCGAGAATGCCAATCCGTACGGTAATGCTGCGTCGGTCTTTACGCAGAGCGGCGGCACGGCACGTTACATAATGGAACACGCCTCGGCCGGTATGATCGGTATCAACATCGGCGTGCCTGTGCCGCGTGAGCCATTCTCGTTCGGCGGCTGGAACGATTCGCGCTTTGGGGCGAACGATATCACGGGCAAAAGCTCGATCGAGTTTTGGACCAAGCTCAAAAAGACCACGACTAAATGGAACCCAGAGGCGGGTGTCAATTGGATGAGCTAAGGCCGATTTTAGATTTTGGATTGATTTGGAATAACGGAGTATTGCATTGAATAGAATTAAGGTTGGAATTATTGTTTCTTTTGTCGCATTTGCACTAGTCTTTGCCGTTCGATCGGGCAGCACGCAGGCCAAAGTCGAGACGGCCGGGCAGAAATTTAAGAGTATCAAGGTGCTGAATGATATGCCCGCCGATCAGATGGGCAAGGTCATGAATATGGTATCGGCGTCGCTCGGCGTGGATTGCAAATTTTGCCACTCATCGAATGATGCTGACTACGAAAAAGAAGGCAACGAGAATAAGGAAACGGCTCGCAAGATGATGCGGATGGTCTTTGACCTCAATAAAACACAGTTCAACGGCCGGCCTGAGATCAACTGCAATTCGTGTCATAATGGCCGCTCGCATCCGCAGCCGAGTTTCCCGCTAACGGCAGCAGTGCCGTTGCCGCCGCGTCCGGAGCAACCCGCGAAGAAGCCGACCGTTGATGAGATCATCGCGAAATATGAGACGGCTCTCGGTGGTGCTGCGAACCTCGCCAAGGTAACCTCTCGACAGATCAAATCGACACGTGTCGAGTCTGACGGCAAGACAACCGAGCCTGAGACGATCTACCTCAAAGGCAATAAGTATGCGGCGGACGTGCTCTATGGTACGTATGTCGTCCGTGAGGTTTTTGACGGAACGGCGGGCCGTAAATTCGGCGGTGGCGATCCGATCGAACTCAAAACTGATGAGGCCGAGCAGGTGCGTCGCGAAGGCGAGCTTTTCTGGCCGGCGAATCTCAAGACGATCTATCCAAAGATGGACTACCGAGCCCTTGACCGGATCGATGGCCGTGAGGTGTATGTGATATCGGCGACGGCTGCGAGCGGTATTCGCGAGAGCCTGAGTTTTGACGTTGCCACCGGATTGCTTGTTCGCCGCCGTGCGTCGACGCAGACGATACTCGGCGGATTTGTATATCAGGTTGATTATGCCGATTACAAAGATTTCGGCGGCGTAAAATTGCCGACAACCACGCATTACGCCGTGCCGCATATTCAATGGACGCGGAAGATCTCGGAAGTAAAGACGAATGTGCCGGTGGACGATGGGGTGTTTGCTGCACCGGTCAAGAAGTAAATTGAGGAGAGCGAGCGTATGGCAAGAATAATAAAAGGCGGGCTGATCCAGGCCCATAATCAGGAAGCGGCGGATTCGCCGATCGAGCAGATAAAGAAGGCGAATCTCGATCATCAATTGAAGTTCGTTGAGGAAGCCGCAAAGCAGGGCGTGCAGGTGCTTTGCTTTCAGGAGATCTTCACCACGCCGTATTTCTGTGCCGAGCAGACGACGCGTTGGTACGAGGCGGTTGAGCGGATCCCTGATGGGCCGACGGTACAGTTGATGCAGGAGGTCGCCAAGCAATACGGCATGGTCCTCGTCGTGCCGATCTATGAGGAAGAGCAGACTGGCATCTACTACAATTCTGCCGCCGTGATCGATGCCGACGGCAAGTATCTTGGCAAATATCGCAAGACTCATATTCCGCACGTCGCTCCGGGATTCTGGGAGAAATTCTATTTCCGCCCGGGCAATCTCGGTTATCCGTGCTTTGACACGGCGGTTGGGCGGATCGGGGTTTACATTTGCTATGACCGTCATTTTCCTGAAGGTGCTCGCTGCCTGGGCCTGAATGGAGCTGAGATCATCTTTAATCCTTCGGCAACCGTCGCGGGCCTGAGCGAGTATCTCTGGAAGCTCGAACAGCCCGCACATGCGGTCGCGAATGGCTACTTCGTCGGAGCTATCAACCGAGTCGGAACCGAGGCTCCGTGGAACATCGGCGAATTCTATGGCCAGAGCTATTTCTGCGATCCCCGCGGCCAGATGCTCGCAGTTGGAACGCGCGATCAGGACGAACTCATCGTCGCCGATCTCGATATGGACATGATCCGCAAGGTGCGAAATACCTGGCAATTCTTCCGCGACCGTCGGCCCGATGCATACGGTGCGATCGTGGCGGACTAAGGAAGATTGCACCACAGAGGCACAGAGGTAGGATATAAATGTTTTAAAACGCTGTGTTCTCTGTGACTCTGTGGTGAAAAACTCTTATGGCAAATGATTACTGCACACCGCTCGACATTACTCAGATCGAGCAGAATTTTGCCGAGATCAATCCGGCGATGTCGGCGGCGGAGGCTATGCAGGAGGCGAATCGCTGTCTGTATTGCTATGACGCTCCATGCATTCATGCCTGTCCAACAGGTATTGACGTGCCTTCGTTTATCAAAAAGATCGCGAGTGGCAATGTGACCGGCTCGGCTCGTGTGATTTTTGACGCGAATCCGATCGGTGCTTCGTGCGCGCGTGTGTGCCCTGTTGAGGTCTTGTGCGAGGGGGCCTGCGTCGAGAAAACACTTATCAAAAAGCCGATCGAGATCGGACGGCTTCAAAGATACGCAACGGATCATGCGTTGACGAGCGGCAAGCCGATATTCAGCAAAGGCGAATCGAACGGCAAATCCGTTGGCATCGTCGGCTCTGGGCCGGCTGGCCTATCGTGCGCGACCTATCTCGCCCGGCTTGGCTATGACGTGACGGTCTATGAGCGTCAACCACAGGCCGGCGGCCTCGATACCTACGGCATGGCGGAGTACAAAATGCCGCAGTCGGTCTCCCTGAGCGAGGTCGAACATATTGCTCAACTCGGTGTTAAGTTTATGCTGAATACCGAGATCGTTGCCGCCGGCAGCGGAGAGCCTGAGGTGCTCGGCGAAATAAATAGAGTGAGCTTTGAGCTGCTCAAAGAATGGCATGATGTGATATTTCTGGCCGTCGGGCTTGGCGATACTAATAAGCTGAATATCCCCGGCGAAGATCTCGATGGCGTCATCGACGCTCTGTACTTTATCGAAAAAATTAAGACACGTGATTGGAAAAGCGTTCCTTTGGGCAAAACGGTCGCCGTCATCGGTGCGGGAAACACGGCTATCGACGCGGTCACGCAGGCCAAACGGCTCGGAGCCGACCAGGTAATGCTCGTCTATCGCCGCACGGAAAAGGATGCCTCAGCCTACGACTACGAACTCGAACTTGCCCGCAAGGACGGGGTCGAATTTGTCTGGCAGGCCGCTCCGGTTGAGATCATGGGCGACGATGGAAATAGTCGCGTGACCGGACTTCGCTGCGAGAAGACCGATGGGTCGCTCGAACTCGTTGAGATCAAATGCGACATGGTCATTAAGGCGGTCGGCCAGCAGAAGATGCGCGGATTTTTTAAGGATGTTGCGGGTGTCGAAATTGATGACAATGGCCGTGTTGTCGTCAACGGTCAGATGCAGACCTCTGATCCCGGCGTTTTCTCCGGCGGCGATTGTGCAAACGGCGGCAAAGAGGCGGTCGATGCTTCTCAAATGGGCAAGCATGCGGCGATGGGAATTCATAAAACTCTGACTGGCGAGAATGTTGTATTTGCCGGTGCTAAGCAGTGAAGAGAACCGTAAAGAAATCAATAAAGTATGTGGTGGTAACGGCAGCGTTTCTTGCGATAGCTTATTTCGCTCCGATTTCTTTGTTAATCCTGTTTCTGTGTGGTGTGTATGATGTTTCGCGAAATAGAGGTCTTGATGCGAGTGTCTTCCGACAGTATTTTCTCAAGAATGGCATCGGTACGTGGCTCGCTTCGCCGTTGAATATAGTGTTGGACATACTCGCTCTGCCATATTGGAACAAGTGCGTTTACAAGCTCAATGATCTGCCGAAAGCGTATCAAGACGAGATCAGCGGCCTGCTTAAAAGTGCCGACGACGGCGGCCTTGTAGAGCGTTTGGAGAAGTACATGGGCGACAGCCCGAGGGCGATGGTCTTTTTCAAATGGTACGGCCGCGATCAAGATGCGCCGATCGAGATGCCGGAGTTTAACAAGGAGTTTCGCTTTATCAGGACTATCGGCGTTTCCGCATTTCGCGAACGCGAAAGTACATCGCGGCACTTCGGCCCGTTTCGCCCAAGCCTGCGCGTCCTGTATTGCCTGAACGAGATCAAGGACGAAAGCTCGTACATCAAGGTCGGGCCGGTCGAGAATCATTGGCGTGATAACAAGCTCTTCATATTTGACGACACGCTACTGCACCAGTCGTTTAACGAAACGGACCAGCCGCGATATGTCCTCTTTGTCGATATCATCCGGCCGTCGTATTTGCCGTTCGTATTCGACTTTGCGGTAAGCGTGATCAGGGTTTTCTTCAAAGGTGTGAATGGCATTTTTTATAAGAACTGGAAGCTGGTGAATAATTGATCCTATCCGCGTAAATCTGCGGCAAAAATTTCTTATGGCAGACCTAACTACAAACTTTGCAGGCATTAATTCTCCTAATCCTTTCTGGCTCGCGTCGGCGCCGCCGACTAATATGGGGCCAATGATCGAGCGGGCGTTTGACGCCGGTTGGGGCGGAGCGGTTTGGAAGACATTGGGCGAGCCGATCACCAATGTCTCGTCGCGTCTCGCGGCTCTCGATCAGGGGCCGGTTCGGATGATCGGTTTGAATAATATCGAATTGATCACTGACCGTTCGCTTGAGATCAACCTCAAGGAAATGGCCGAGTGTAAGAGGAAATACCCTAACAACGCCGTGATCGCGAGCCTGATGGTCGAGTCGAAAAGGGAAGCGTGGCAGGAGATAACCAAGCGGACGCAGGATACGGGTTGCGATGGATTTGAACTCAATTTCGGTTGCCCGCATGGCATGTCTGAGCGCGGAATGGGAGCCGCGATGGGCCAGGTGCCGGAATACACGTGCATGGTGACCGAGTGGGTCAAAGAAGTCTCGAACATTCCCGTCATCGTAAAGCTCACACCGAATGTCACGCATATCGTTCCGCCGGGTCACGGGGCTCAACGCGGCGGTGCCGATGCGGTTTCCCTGATAAATACTATCAACTCGGTGATGGGCGTCGATGTCGATACGATGATCCCGTATCCGAATGTGAACGGCATGGCCGCCCACGGAGGTTATTGCGGAACTGCGGTTAAACCGATAGCTCTCAACATGGTGTCTGAGCTTGCGAGAGATGCCGAATTTAACATTCCCATCAGTGGCATCGGCGGTATAAATACGTGGCGTGATGCCGTCGAATTTATGCTGCTCGGTGCGGGCAATGTACAGGTTTGCACGGCGGTGATGCACTATGGCTACCGCATCGTCGAAGACATGATCGACGGGCTGAACACATATCTCGATGACAAGGGCTTTGCGTCGGTCAATGACATCGTCGGCAAATCCGTCCATCGCATGACCGACTGGGGCAATCTCGATCTCAACTACGATGTAAAGGCTCGCGTTAACGAAGAGAAGTGCATTCAATGTAATCTCTGCTATGTCGCCTGCGAGGACGGTGCTCATCAGAGTTTCGAATTCGTCGAATCGAACGGCAAACGCTATCCCCGCGTCATCGAAAAAGAATGTGTCGGCTGCAATCTCTGCTACCTAGTCTGCCCGTCGCCCGGAGCCATCGAAATGGTGCGCGTTGATGCGGGTGGTCCGACGGAAAGTTGGCGGGAACGGACGAGTATAGAAATAAGAAAGCCGGACTCTGAATCTTGAATAAACGAAGCCCGGCTTTTATAGTTTAAGAGGTCAAAGAAGTTTTTGGAATACGGATAGTTAAGCGACTAGTAACGATGTTCCTGAAGAATCTTTGACCTTTTTTATTCCTAGTTCTTCCAAAATCATTTTGACGGTCTTTTCGACAATGTCCCGCCCCCCCGTGATTTTAAAGGAATCCCCATCATGCTCGACTAGTCCCGACTCCCGCCAAATCTTGCCTTCACGTCGCCAGTCAATCTCAGATCCTAATTTTTTGAAAAGGTTGTCCCAGTTTGACTCTTTCTCCGCTAACACTTCATGGGCGATCCGTCCTATCAACGCAAGCCCTGTACCGGTCAAATTAAGGTATTTTTCTCGCAAATCCAAGATTTCAGAACCTCGGGCGTTCTCAGGTTTGGAATTCGCAATATTTGACCATGGGGCCATACTTTTGGTTACAAGATTTAGTACACGTAACACTCTGGCCGCTTGCTCCTCGCGTTTCTTATTATCAGACAATTCCGTCTCCGAGAATTTCTTAACCGATATCTCAGATTGGCCTTTCTTCCCCCAAAGGAATTGCTTTAGAAATACTCGCACCTGATTTAGGGTAAAGATATAACGGCTATTCTTGGATAGGCCTTTTGAGACTTCATCCACCCGCCCTCGGAACAAACTTGAGTCTTGAACAACTTTTCCTAAAACCAAGTTGATAGGTTGCCGGCTGTCATATACTGCAAGCAGACTTGCCTGTATCGGTTTTGTTTTGGCGGCATCCGCAAAGTCTTGGTGGCTTTGAATCGTGTCGGACTCAATCACTATCTGAACGGATACCGAATGCCTTAAAAACCTTCTATCCAAGTCGAAAATCGGAATGCTGTATTCTTCTTCACGCGAATTAGGTATTCCAGCAATCGCGGCGATCCTGTGTTGACCATCCGTGACCTTAAAGCGGGTCGTCGCGTCGATGATAACCCAGCCAGCTTTAATAGTCGCTTGACCTTCATAAGAGCAGATTGCGGGTTCCTCTGTCAGGTTAAGCGTGATGGGCGGAAGTATATATTTCTCAGAATTCTCGCGAAGATACGTCCTGATTGCTTTCGCATGATCTGCTTCAAGAGGTCGATTATTCGACTCTCGCGGGTTGCCAACCAAATCGCTTGATTTGTAAACGGGATCCGAATTCACCAAGTTTTGATTGGCGAGATATCCAAATGGAAAGCTGGTACAAATCAAATTCCGATCTCCCTGAGTGAAAAAGATGCAAGGAAAGGACTTGCCATCGGTCGCAAGCTCCGCTTGGCGGGCTGCTTCCTGCGCTTCTTGAAGGCTCCCAAAAAATTGTTGCCTCGATTGTATGTCGTCGTTTCGCATAAATAATTATTCTCCTTGTGCCATTGTCAGCACGTAAGAAGTATAAATTCAGACGTAATACGATGTCAAGTCAAGAGCATACGTACAAAATCATACGTAAGATGAGTTAATATCTTCTAGATATGGCTGTCCTTAACCGATTTCCAGCTAATCCGTCCCAGAGCGGCGACGAATTTGTCGAAGTGGGCGAATCGCACGTCCCTGGTGAAACCTTTCACGTATCTCGCATAGATCTGCTGTGCGATGACGGCGATCTTGAATGTTCCGAAGACGTAGTAGAAGAGCATGTCGGGAATCTCACGTCCCAGAGATTCGGAGTACATATCAACGAGTTGTTGCCGCGAGATGTTCTCCATCAGGACGCGCGGGTTGAAGGGCATGTTTAGCAGATCGTCGCCGACGTCCCTAGACATCCAGTAGCCGAGTGTCGTCCCAAGATCCATCAGCGGATCGCCGATGGTGACCATTTCCCAGTCCAGGACGGCGGTGATCTTGGTGAGGTCGGTGGGATCGAGCATCACGTTGTCGAATTTGTAGTCGTTGTGGATGAGTGAAGCGCCGGATTCTGTCGGGATGTTGCCGTTAAGCCAAACGATAGCTTTTTCGAGTTCGTCCCAATCGTCGGTCTTGGCCGCGAAGTAACGTTTTGTCCAGCCCTCGACCTGACGCCGGTTGTACCCGTCGGCACGTCCCAGGTTTTCGAGTCCGGCTGCCGCGAAGTCGAGAGTGTGGAGGTCGGCGAGGTTTTGGATGAAGGATCGACAGACATCGAGGCGAAAGTTTTGTGAACTCTTTAGTCTTTCACCGGCCTCACCGTTTTGTTCGACCCCTTCAGGGTCGGGATCATTTCCGGGCTTTAACCCAGAGTCGCGGCCTTCGGCCTTACCCTGGGCTATTGTATTTGTCCCCTTCAGGGACGAAGAGCGGGAATTATCCGTCTCAGGAATTTTGCCGCGGATGATGAGGCCGTGGCGGCGTTCCATTAGGTAGAATTCCGAGCCGATTACGTTCACGTCCCTGGAAAAGATCAGCGGCTTTGGAGCTGGTGCGTAAACGGCGGATAGCTTCGAGAGCACGTCAAACTCTCTCTGCATATCGTGAGCCGATTTTACCGTGTTGCCGAACGGTGGACGACGGAGAACGTATTCGACACGTCCCAGACGCACGAGGTAAGTCAGATTCGAGCTGCCGGCGGGAAATTGCTCTACTTCAATTTCACCGTTCGACAGATCGAGTTCCTGTCTCAAAAATGAGCTTAGTCGCTCGATGTCTATTTCTTCGCCCGGTCGGACCGCTCTCGTCTCAGCCATATTTCGCTTCATTCCCCTTGTGAAACGATAATAACGTCAAACCGCCGCCGACGACCAAGAAGAACGGCGATTTTTGTGCTTTTGACCAGTATTTAGCATGATGAGCGAACCAATTCTCACGTGCTCTGGCCTGCGGGTGTAAATTGTCAAAGATCCATCTACGAAACGAGCGTAGCATGAATTGCAACGATTGTCAAGTATTTTATTCGAGAAACAGAAAAAATAATTGAAAAAAAAGTTTACGAGGCCACTATGTGGTGCTTATGTGCTATTTTGTGAGCATGGATTTTGCGGCTTCGGAAAAGGCGACTGAGATCGCACAGCGGCTTACGGCGTTTATGGATGAGCACATCTATCCGAACGAGCAGGCTTATACTGACGAGATAAACAGCGGTGACCGTTGGGAGCCGTCGGAGTTGATCGAGCAACTCAAAGACAAGGCTCGGGCGGCCGGGTTGTGGAATCTGTTTTTGCCGAGCGAGTCTGGCCTGACGAATCTCGAGTATGCACCGCTGGCCGAGATCATGGGCCGCGTGACGTGGGCGAGTGAGGTTTTTAATTGCTCGGCACCCGACACGGGCAATATGGAGGTGCTGCATCTATACGGTTCGGCGGAGCAAAAAGAGAAATGGCTGCGTCCGTTGCTCGATGGTGAGATACGTTCGTGTTTCTCGATGACCGAGCCGGATGTGGCGTCGTCGGACGCGACGAATATTCGGGCGTCGATCGTAAGCGATGGCGACGAGTACATATTAAATGGTAGGAAATGGTGGTCGACCGGAGCGGGCGACGCTCGATGCAAGGTCTCGATATTTATGGGTAAGACCGATCCGTCGGCGGCGAAGCACTTGCAACAGTCGATGATCCTCGTCCCGATGGACACGCCCGGCGTGAC
>JANPDK010000174.1:0-27513 GCA_031431415.1 Acidobacteriota bacterium
CTATCTGACTTTCGCTGCGGAAGAGATCGCCGATGGAGCCACACATTTCAAATGCTGCCCGCCGGTTCGCGAACGCGAGAACCGCGAAAAGCTGTGGGAAGCGATCGCCGACGGTACGATCGATATGGTGGTATCAGATCACTCGCCCTGCACGCCGGCTCTGAAATTGCAGGAATCGGGCGATTTTATGGACGCGTGGGGCGGCATCGCGGCTCTGCAGTTTGGGTTGCCCGTAATGTGGACGAATTTGAAGAAGCGCGGATTTGGCATCCCCGATCTACCGCGTTTGATGTCTGCGGCGCCCGCAAGGCTCGCTGGTCTGGACAGCCACAAAGGAAACCTCGCCGCCGGTTACGCTGCCGATATCGTGATCTGGAATCCTGAGGAACGATTTACCGTCGTTCCCGAATTCATCCAGCATCGTCACAAACTGACACCGTATTCGGGCCGCGAGCTTTTTGGTAAGATCGAGGCGACTTATGTTGGCGGGCAGAATGTGGTTGAAGATGGAGAAATTGTTGGAACCATGTCTGGTATATTGCTATTGTGACTGTATATTGATTTCCCCCTAACTGGTTTCGTTCTAGACGCTAAAAAAATGAAAACCGTAATACTACTTTTAGCTTTTGTTGTTGTTTTGGGAATTGAATCGAGTACGACTTTCGGTCAGAAATGGAGTAAATTTTCGCCCGAATTACTTGAAGCTGCTCAAAAGGGCGACGGGAATGCACAAAATTATTTGGGTATTGCCTATTCGGAAGGGCTTGGCGTGAAGCCGAATCAGAAAACCGCGGTCTATTGGTTCGAGAAAAGCGCTGACAATGGAGATGTGTACGGAGTCTGCAATTTGGGCCTGCATAGTGCTTGGGGCAAGGGAATACGAAAGAATAAGATCGAAGCGCTAAAATGGGCTTTCGTTGCAAATTCTTTAGACGGTCTCAAATGTCACCCAAGTGATTTTGTTGAGATGTTTAAGATCAATGAGTGTGATACAGAACTGTCTTGGAGCCTAGCGGTTACTTGGTTAAGCGCACATCCCCAACTCTACAATCGTAATTTTGGGACAAAAACCCGGCCATGGATGGATGATAAAGGCGAATACGCGATTACGCGCCGTGAAAATGGAGCGGTTATCGATACACCGGTAAAACCTTCGGGGAAATGTAAGCCAAATATAATCTCGAACCCAAAGAAGTAATCGTAGAGGGAATTATGTCTGATTTTACCCAACTCATTGACCTCGCCTCTGAAAAACTAGGCAGTGCCGTGCTTTTTGCCAACGACGACTTTTTTGCGCCGAAAGAGAATCTGATCCGTGCCGCGGCACCTGTCTGGAAGGAAGGCCTCTATACCGATGACGGGAAATGGATGGATGGCTGGGAATCGCGACGTCGACGCTCGCCCCGGCTGGGCGAGCCTTTCGATTGGTGCGTCATCCGGCTTGGGATGCCGGGCGAGATAAAGGGCATCGTTGTCGATACGGCATATTTTCGCGGCAATTTCCCTTCGCACTGCTCGCTTGAGGCTTGTACGGTCGATGGACATCCGAATGTTGACGAATTGCTTGCCGAGACCACTGAGTGGCAGGAGATATTGCCGGTCACGGAGTTGCGGGGCGATTCTAAGAATAACTTTGAGATCGAGGACACCGGCCGCGTCACTCATGTGAGATTCAAGATATATCCTGACGGCGGTGTCGCGCGTCTGCGGGTGCATGGCAACGTGATGCCGGATTGGGATGAGTTGAGAAAACGAAACAGCGAGATCGACCTGGCTGCAGCCGAAAACGGTGGCGACGTGATCTCAGCTAGCGACGAGTTCTTCGGCCATCGGCAAAATCTCATAATGCCCGGTTTTGGTCATGACATGAGCGATGGCTGGGAAACAAGACGACGACGCGGCCCGGGACATGATTGGTGTGTTGTACGGCTAGGAACGGCCGGTACGATCACGCGCGTTGAGGTCGATACGTCGTTCTTTCGCGGCAATTATCCCGAAAGTTGTATGCTTGAGGGCGGTGACGGTAACGAATGGCGGGAATTGCTGCCGATGTCGAAATTGCAGGCCCACACACGGCATACGTATTCGAGCGAACTCGCAGACCTCGGCGCCGTCACGCACGTTAGATTTAACATTTATCCCGACGGGGGCGTCAGTCGCCTGCGGCTTTTTGGGCGGATCGCGTGAGCTATCAGATCTACAAAAATCTTGCATGGCTCAACGAGTTGACCCTCGACGAAGCCGAATCTGCGTTCCTCGACTGTTGTGGATCGCAAGCTTGGGCGCATCGAATGACGGCGGCCCGCCCGTTCGCAATGCTGGAAGAACTGTTCCAAACCGCAGCCGATATCTGGCGTTCGCTTTCAACTGTCGATCATCTTGAGGCATTCGCGGCTCATCCAAAGATCGGCTCAAAAAAGGCCGCTGCAAGTCAGAATATGCGAGCCGCGAACTGGTCTGCAGGGGAACAATTCGGTGTGGATTCGGCCGCAAAAATTATCCGCGGCGCACTTGCCGACGCTAACAGCTTGTACGAAGACAAATTCGGGTTTATATTTATCGTCTGTGCAAGCGGGAAAACGGCTGAAGAAATGCTGGCCATCTGTCGGGCGCGGTTGGGTAACTCTGTACAAACCGAACTCGCGATCGCCGGTGAAGAACAACGAAAGATCACAGAGATCCGTCTGAGCAAACTTCTAGAAAAATGAGTGCCATAACCACACACATCCTGGACACTACCTCCGGCATGCCCGGAGCCGGTATCCCGGTCGTTCTCGAACGCAAAACGCACACCGCCGGATGGCAGGCAATTGCAGAGGGAATTACCGATATCGAAGGCCGCATCAATGATCTCCTTTCGACTCGCGAAGCGTTTTTGCCTGGCCATTACCGGCTTGTATTCGAAACGGGCCCGTACTTTTTGCTGCATGGCATCGAGTGTTTTTTCCCGCAAGTAACGGTTAGTTTTGTGGTGAAAGATCCAACGCAGCATTATCACGTTCCGTTGCTGTTCAGCCCATTTGGCTACTCAACCTATCGCGGGAGCTAATAACCAATGCCTGTCAGGATCGTACAGGACAATTACGGTAAATCGCGTGTTCGCCTGATGAAGGTCGCACGCCGCGCCGACCGACACGAGATCCAAAGCCTCACATTGAACATCGCTCTCGAAGGCGATTTCGACGCAATTCACATCGACGGCGACAACAGCCTCTGCCTGCCGACCGACACGATGAAAAACACCGTGTATGCTCTCGCAGGCCTTAATGACGGGCTCGAACAGATCGAATCGTTCGGTCGTCGGCTCACCTCACATTTTCTCGAAAATAATGCCCACGTCTCACGCGCCGTCGTCGATATCAGCGACCACTCGTGGAAACGAATGAAATTTGACGGCCAAGACCATCCGCATTCATTTGTCCGGGGCAGCCGCGAGGAGCGTACCGCAAAGATCGACGCGACACGTGACGCTGTATCGGTGGTTTCCGGGGTCGAAGAATTGATCGTGCTCAAATCGGCAGAATCCGGTTTCGTCGGCTTTATCAAGGACGAATACACAACTCTGCCCGAGGTTACCGACCGCATACTGGCAACATCCATCAAGGCAAACTGGACATACGGCAACGCCGACAATGCGACCGACGAGGCGTGGCACGGCATCAGGCAGTGCATCCTGAAAACGTTTTCGGATCACGACAGTCTCTCGGTGCAACATACGTTGTATGCGATTGGCGAGGCTGTATTGGATCAGTTTGCCGAGATCGATGAGGTATATTTTTCACTGCCAAATATACACTGCCTGCCGGTCGATATTTCAAAATTCGGACTAGAGAACAAGAATTGTATTTTCGTCCCAACGGACGAGCCGCATGGACTGATCGAGGCACGATTGGCACGATAGCTACTTATGAAAACCTCTCTTTCTCAGGACTCATTTGACCGTTTTTCAGGCGGGCTTCGTTCGACGATGTCCGCTTTTTCTGAGCGATATCCAGGCGAATCAGGCCGCCGTCAACCTGTGCATACTGTTTATGGCGGTGCTCATCTCTTCAAATCGGACACTACGACAAAGCTCGGCCAGTTGGCTGTTCGTTCGTTCAATGCCTTTGCTCCCGACGCGGCAACGTTTGCAGAAACGCTCGGAATTCCTGAGCAGATAAGCTCGACCATCTTCGAACGAGTTGCTGAAAAGCTCGGTCGCGAGGCGGTCGAAGATTTCCGTATCGATTTTGAGGATGGTTACGGTACACGGCCAGATGCCGAAGAAGACGGCCACGTTGTTGCGGCGGCGAACGAGGTCGCGAAAGGACTGGCCGACGGTACACTTTCGCCGTTTATCGGCATTCGTATCAAGACCTTTAGCGAAGAGCTGCATGCTCGTGCGATCCGCACTCTGGATCTTTTTCTGACGACGCTAACTGACGCGACCGGTGGGAAATTGCCCGACAACTTTGTCGTGACGCTGCCAAAGATCGTGACGCCGGAACAAGTAACGACGCTGGTCAACATTTTTGACGAGATCGAGCCAAAGTTGGGCCTCGCCGCCGGTTCGCTCAAGATGGAGATGATGGTCGAAACGACGCAATCGATCATTGCGGCGGATGGAAGTTCGGGTTTGCCGAGGATGCTCGAGGCGGCACGAGGCCGATGTACCGCAGCGCATTTTGGTACATATGATTACACGGCGAGCTGTTCGATAACGGCGGCGTATCAGGATATGCTCCATCCGGCTTGTGATTTCGCCCGGAATGCGATGCAGGTCGCCTTTGGCGGCACGGGCATTTGGCTTTCGGACGGCGCGACGAATATTATGCCCGTCGCCCCAAACCGCGGCGAAGGTCTAACTGCCGAACAGATCGATGAGAACAACACGGTTGTCCGACGGGCATGGAAGCTGCACTACGACCACTGCCGCCATTCGCTCTCGAACGCATTCTATCAGGGTTGGGATCTGCATCCGGGCCAATTGCCGACAAGGTATGCTGCGGTTTACACATTCTTTCTCGAGGGCTTGGATGCGGCAAGCGAACGCCTTCGCAACTTTGTCGAAAAGGCGGCTCAAGCAACGCTCGTCGGCGATGTCTTTGACGACGCAGCGACTGGTCAGGGACTGTTGAATTACTTTCTGCGGGCGATAAATTGCGGTGCGATCACTGAGGAAGAAGCGACGCGACGCACAAGCATTACGCTCGACGAACTGCGCAGCGGCTCGTTCGTCAAGATCCTTAAGAACCGTCAAAACTAACCGATGAATGACCTAAAGACGCCTTGCCTCGTTCTCGACCTGGATCGCGTCAGGCGCAACGCGGAACGAATCAGTCAGATCGCGACACGATACGAAGTTCGCCTCCGGCCGCACATCAAAACACACAAATGCACTGAGGTAGCGCGGCTCCAGACGGCTGGGCACGATGGCGGCGTAACCGTTTCGACACTCGCCGAGGCCCGTGCGTTTGCGAAAGATGGCTTCAACGACATCACATACGCCGTACCGGTCGAGGCGGGGAAATTCGACGAGGTAATTGAGATCATTCAGAGCGGCACGCAGCTCAACGTCATTACCGACGACCTTCCGACCACGCAGTTGCTTGCCCACGCCGCCGCCAATGCCGGTGCAAATATCAGCGTCTTTCTAAAAACTGATTGCGGCTATCACCGCTGCGGTGTCGAGCCCGACGATCCGTTGGCAACGGCGATAACACGAGCCATCTCGGATGCCTCAAACCTCCATTTTGCGGGCATTTTGACGCATGCCGGGCATTCGTATCACGGTAGATCGAGCGAGGAGATTCTTACGATCGCCCGGCAAGAACGTGACGTAATGGTTGCGTTTGCGGCCAAATTGCGGGCCGACGGCATCGACGTCCTAACCGTCAGTATCGGTTCGACACCGACGATCTCACACGTTGATCATCTCGAAGGCATAGACGAGATCCGGCCCGGCAACTACATATTTTTCGACGCGTTTCAGGCGACGCAGGGCAGTTGCTCGTTTGACGATTGCGCATTGAGCGTCCTCGCTGCCGTAACGCACGTCAGTCGCCAATATAGGAAGGTAATTGTCGATGCCGGCGGTATCGCGATGTCGAAAGATCGCGGGCCGGTCGAGTTTGATGCGACTTGCGGGTATGGCCGCGTCATTGATCTGGATGGCAACGATCTTGGATTGCTCCTCGATTCGCTCTCGCAGGAACACGGCGAAATGACCGTTGATGACGACCGTAATTTTGACAAACTCAAGGTCGGGTCCCGCCTTCGCATTGTCGCAAATCACTCGTGCATGACCGCCGCCCAGCACACGCATTACAATGTGCTTGAAAACGGCGTGATAGTCGATAAATGGAAGATCCATACCGGATGGTGATCGATGATGAAAATATTGTTGACGATAATATTGGCCGCGGCCGTGATCTCGCCGGTATATTCTCAGAATATGGAAAGCGTTAAAGACGAACTCAAAAAGTTTGACGCCTTTTACCAGAAGGGAATGAAAGACTACGCGATAGTCGGCGGTGCGTTTTTGATGGTGCATGAGGACAAGGTGATCGACCACCAGACTTACGGCTCGGCACACATCGCCAACAAGTATGCTGTTGATAAAGACACCATTTTTCACTGGGCGTCGATCACAAAGACGCTGACCGGCATTGCGATAATGCAGTTGCGCGATCGCGGGCGCTTGAAACTCGATGATCCGATCACAAAGTATGTGCCGGAATTAAGGGCTGTCCACAATCCGTTTGGCTCGATGGACGAGATCACGATCGGACAAGTGATGTCGCATACCGCAGGCTTTCGCGGCGGCACGTGGCCTTTTGGCGGAGACAAAGATTGGCATCCGGCAGAGCCGACCAAGTGGTCGCAGCTCGTCGCGATGATGCCTTATACCGAGGTGCTGTTCAAACCCGGCAGCAAATACAGCTATTCAAATCCTGGTGTCGTCTATCTCGGCCAGGTCATCGAGCGTCTGTCGGGCGAGGATTTTGAGGTCTATATGGACAAGAACGTCCTGCGGCCGCTCGACATGCGAAATAGCTATTACGACACAACGCCGCATCACCTTCTAAAACACCGTTCGCACAGCTACTCGATCGCACAGGACGGCAAGATGACCGAGGGTATTTTCGACATGGACACCGGCATAACCGTATCGAATGGCGGCCTCAATTCGCCGCTCACCGACATGGCCAAGTACATGAAATTCCTTATCGGCGATGCAAAGAGACAGGCGGAGGATGATGTCGTGCTAAAGAGGTCGAGTCTGGAGGAGATGTTTGTTCCCGCAATCGAAGTCCTGGATGAGCCAAAGAATGGCCAGAGCAAAAAAGACTTTATGGGCCGTTCATTCTTTATCGAGGATAATTTCGGCCAGCGTTTTATTGGGCACAGCGGCCATCAGAATAATTTTGCACTACATTTTTACTACAGTCCCGCGTCGCGAGCGGCCTACATCATCGCATTTAACACCTACCGAAACGGAACCGCCGCCGACCCAAAGGCGACCACCGACCGGCTCGATCTGGAACTCAAAGAATATCTATTCCAGAAGGTGTTCCCATTGCTCAAGCGCTGATCCCGGAGTTTGCCGGATTTGTGTATGAAAAGCGCGGTTTTTATGCTAATCTTTCGGACATTCTCGAATTAAAAGAACGTTTGACTCATTCAATGCGGCAAAGGACATCTCAGATGCGATGGCCGTCGTGATATGCGTCGTTTGATCGCGATGCGATTCGGAGTAGCCATTATGCCCACAAGAAAATGCTCAGGTTGCCAGGCAGAGTTGGATGCTGATGCCATCTTCTGCAACGAATGCGGTATGGCATCACCCGTGCAGGGTTCGCCGCCTCCGGCATATTCGCACCCTGAAACACCTAAGTCGCCGATCTTCTCATACGGCAGCTCCGAAACCGCAGGCCAAACGTCGGGCACCGATTCGGCTTCGTTAGCGTGTCCCCGATGTGGGCGTCAAGCAAATCGGGCAAGCAAATACTGCTCAGGTTGTGCGTTTGATTTTGCAAGCCTCGTACCCAATTACGATTCGAGCGAAAGCTTTGACCCGGACGGTGACAGTCATCCGCCGGAACTTGTTATCGCCGTCACGCGGCGTTATCGCGAGGGCTATCTCTATGCTCGGTTTCCCAACGGGTTTGGCATGGTTGTCGTGATCATAGGCATCGTGATCGCAGTCGCCGTGACGTTGCTGGCGATGACAATTGGCGGCGGGATCGAGAGCCAATCGAGAGGCTCATATATGGGACCATCTCAGGGCGTGGGGGCTGCGGTCGGTTTTGTAATTTTTATCATCGGCGCGGTTTTTGGCGGGATCTTTGTCGTATCCGGAATTCTTACGCGTGCCGCCGCTCAGCATCTCACGGCCTCGTTCGACAGCGCAGTCAACTCGTCAAGATTTCTGAACAATGTTCAACGGGCCGAGATGATGTCGCTGCCGACTCAGCGGTACAAAAAGTGACGACCTAGATTTTGCAGAAATGAACATTTGCCCACAATGCAGCACGGCCTACGACGACGAGAATATCTACTGTCTCGCCGATGGAAATGCGCTGATCATTGATGGGCCTGAGATCGAAACTGTAGTAAACCGTAAATTTGGTTTTACGTTTCAGCCCGATCCGGGCGAGGCAATCCATGCTTGCGGCGCGTGTGGCAATCCGAACAAGGCCAGCTCGAGATTTTGCAAGAAATGTGGCAAACCGGTCGGTGAACAGGCCGGGCGGTTTGGATTTGGCGATCATGGTCATTCGCAGCCCGCACCGACAGTTACCTTCCAACCGCCCAGATCCGGCGAGTTGTCGAGCGCGAGCACTCAGCCGTCTTCGTATCGGAATGTCGTGATCGGCGTATTGGCTACCGCTGCAGTTTTCATTCTCGCTTTGGTTTACATCGTTTCCAGCTCGTCAACGACCATTACTTCGTCAAATAAAACAACCGGCAATTCTGCCAACTCGTCGTCGGGCGGTAGCAAAACCAACACTTCTGCGTTACTTGATGTTTTTGAGCGGACTTACACCGGCAGTATTGGCAGCAGATCGCCGATGGAATTAAAAATGTCGCTCAAGCGTGACAAGAATACCCTGTCAGGCCGGGCCGATACCAAGGGAAGCTGGGACGCTTTGTCGGGATCGATCCAGGACGACGGAAGCTTTTATCTTAACGGGAACGAGCGTGGCGAACGCCTTACCTGCACGTACACGGGCCGCATATACGACGACGGAACTATTAGTGGTACATGGAACCAAGAGGGCGGCAGGAAGCGCTCTGATTTCTCGCTTACTCAAAAGGTTGATTAACGATGATCTGCCCACAATGCAACAGTGTCTATTCCGACGATTACGTCTTCTGCCTCAATGACGGCAACCCTCTCATCGACGAAAGCGGTGAGCAGGAAACAGTCGTCAACCGTTTCGTGATGCCGCCGCAGACTGAGCCGGGCGAGGTTATGGTGGCCTGTGTCTCGTGCGGCGTCGCGAATCGCTCAAATTCCCGCTTTTGCAAAAAATGTGGGGGCACGATCGCCGATTCGCCAGGAATAGCTTTTGACTTCAGCCCGTTTCCTGTTTCACCGCCTCGTTTTACGCCGAGCGGAAACCAGTCGCCGCACAATACCGTGGTATTTCAACCGCCAAATGCCGCGCCGCCGAACGGTATCAGTCGGCCAGCAAATAATCAGAATCAGCTCATGCTGATAGGCTTTCTGATCGTTGCCGTTTTGATCGGCGGGGCCATTATTTACTCGATGTCGGGCGACACAAAACCGACATCGAATTACAGCAACACTCAAGCTTCGACGCCGAAACATCCGGATGTCGGCAAGACCGGCACGTTGAATACAAACGCACACATTCGCAGCTCCAGCACCAAAACGGCCAGTGATCTCGGAGTTCATTACTATGACGCACGAATCAAAGTACTCGATGCTGTCGGCTACAACACGTCGGACGGCTATGCTCTGTGGTACAAGGTTCAGGTTCTGCAAAACGGATGCGACCGCGAAGAGGGATTGGGCTGCGGCAATGACCTCAACCGCGATCCGGGGCAGGCGGCCATGGAAGGATGGATGAGTGCGAAGAATATTTTGCTTGATTAGCATTATGAACAGGGTCTTTGTTTTATTGAGCATTTTGGTGTTTTTGCCTTGTGTAATCAATTGCCAGGCGATCAATCCATCTCTTTTTCTAAAAATAGCCGATGCCCGTCTCCAACCAAGAACGCTGGCTGATGTATGTCCGACGACCGATCCGCTCACAAAACGTCTCTTGACAGAATACGGAGCTATTTTTGTCGCGACCGGAAACGTCATGTTGCCGTATAAATGCATTCTTGAAAGCGAAGACGAAGTGCAGGCGTTTCAGGCCATCGCCAAAGCGACGTATGAACGAGTCGGTGGCGTGATCGTGACGCTTCAGGAACCAGCTTTACGAGCCTTGCTCGCCGCCCGTTCGGCAGCCGCTAAAGATGGGGTGTCCATTTCACCGCGTGGCGGTTCGACCGCCTCGACACGGGACTATGCAACAACCGTGGGTCTGTGGAGATCGAGATTTGAGCCTGCGTTGCGGCATTGGACGACTCGTGGGCGAATCAAGAAGGCGGAAGCGGACAATGCCCGCCGGATGCAGATGCGTGAGCAGATAGCAACCGTCTTTGCCTGGGAAGACAAAAAGATATGGTTTAGCAAGGACCTCTTGAAGTCGATCTTATATTCCGTCGCAGCTCCCGGTGCCTCGCAGCATAATTTCATGCTGGCGATCGATATTGAGCAATACGGTAGCGCCCGGGTGAGAAAGATCATGGGCGACCACGGCTGGTTTCAAACCGTTAAGAGCGATCTGCCGCACTTCACATATCTGGGCCGCACACGGGCCGAGCTGCTGTCGTTGGGCCTAAGAAGCGAAATGGTTGGCGGGCAAGAATTTTGGATTCCGAACATGGAGTGAATCAATATGGTCTGTACTCAATGTAATACGGTGAACGACGCTGAAAGTGTGTTTTGTATTGGCTGTGGCAGGTCGATGACCAACCAGTCCGGGTTTCATGGTTCGGTCGCTTCGCAAGAGACAGAGGTCGTCAATATCGGGCAGGCCGGATTTACGCCGGGCGGCTTTACGCCGTCGCACCCACAGGTCGAAGCGCCGCGCAGATCGGGTGTCAGTCCGGTACTGCTTGTTGGATTAGGCATCGCAGTTATCTTCGGCCTCGGAGCGATCGCATTCATTCTGGTCGGACCAACCATCGGCGGCGTGAGCGAAACTTTGCCTTCGCACTTAGGGATGTTCGTGCAATCTGACAATAAAGATAAGGTCGATGAGATCAAGCGGCAGGATTTTACGAATGCAATCGAGGCGAGAACGGCCCTCACAAAGGACGGCTCCCTGCCATACCTCGTGGCGCAGCCGAGCCTGATCTTATATGCCGATGGTAAGGATATCCCGGTCAATGATGTCCGCCTCGTACAACTAGACACCCTTAAAGACGACGGCACGATGAAGACCCTAGATTTTCAGGTAGCCCCGATCGATGGCAAGAACGATATGAAGCGTATCCGGCTACCAGCTCAGCTCGCAACCGGAAAATACGCGTTCACTTTCTTCGATGGATATTTCAACGAAGGAAAGCACAAGTTCTGGCCGTTTCAGGTGAAAGACTCGTCAAAGACTGATAACGGTGATGCCCTAAAAGCGTGGTCGGTGGCTCCGAAGCCAAAGACTTCGGCCGCTCCTGGTACTCAAAGCTCCTCGATCCCACCGACATCCGCCGCTTTGCCACCCCCGATGCCCGCCGGCCCGCCGCCAACTGGCATGCGGACGATAATCGGCAATGGCGTACGGGTGCGAACTGGGCCTGGATCTAATTACGGCTATCATCCGACCTATCGATTAAACCGGAACGCGCAAGTAAACGTTGTTAATTATGTAGGTTATGAATGTCCAAGTCGAGGGAAAGGCTGCGGACCTTGGGCACTGATCGACGGCGGTTATTATGTACATTCTTCGTTACTTCGATAGGAGACTTCCATGAGAATTACATTCACAATGATCTTGTTCCTTACTGCTCTGTGTACTGCTTGCTCCTCCGGTAAGTCCTCGAATGAGTGGAAGACCGTTTCATCCTCTCCTGATCAACCGACCCCTTCGGCAACCAAGCAGAATGCAGAAAAGGCAGGGTTCTCGTCCAAGCTGCCCGAGGGTTTCACAAACCCGACGGATGATGCCGCTAAGCGTCTGTTGAAAGAATATGGTGCTGTGTATGTTGCCCGCGGCGGCGCCGTTTCACCGAAGGTTGTGGTGTTTCCGAACGATGCGGCGGTGACTGCATTCCAATCTTCAGCCCCAATATCGTCCCAAACGGTTGGCGGTGTAAGTATCACACTACAGACTCCCGCGATGAAAGGTCTTGAATCCGCCATCGCCGAAGCCTCGCAATCGGGCCAGACAATAACACCTCGGGGGGCTGACGCAGCGAAGCGGAGCTATGCCGGCACCGTCGAACTGTGGGCCAGCCGCGTCAATCCTGGCCTCGATCATCACACAGGACAGGGGAGAATAACGGCGGCTGACGCACAACGGATTCGTGGCCTTTCGCCGTATGAGCAGGTTCCAGAGATATTCAAGCTTGAGTCGCAAGGAATGTACTTCTCGAAAGATCTTTCTAAATCGATAATATATTCGGTCGCCCCGCCGGGGAGCTCACAGCATTTATCAATGCTTGCCCTCGACGTGACGGAGAACGAGAATTCGGATGTTCGTAAGATCCTGGCAAAGCATGGTTGGTTCCAGACGGTGCTTTCCGATCTGCCGCACTTTACGTTTCTAGGTGTTGCAGAAAGCGAACTACCGGGTCTCGGGCTGAAGAAATCAAGCAATAGCGGACGCGTATTTTGGACGCCGGATATCTAGCGAAGCTGTGTCTGCCAGCCGTAGATCAGGTCAAAAATGTTGATCGAGGCCGCATCGCATCGAAGTTGCCCGCCTGCACCTTGCTGACAGAAAGTGTCTTTGTCTTTGTTCTTCAGAAAGACGTATTTCGGATAAACCGATATCTTCCGGTCGGTTTTTTTGTTTTTGCTATTGTCTCCGTTGCCGCTTATCAGCGAAAATCGTAGATTCTGCTTGTCCACCTTCTGCTCGATACTCCTGAAATCTTGCTTGAAGATATGGCAATTGAGATTGGGGGTTCCCGGCACTTCTATCTTTAAGTAGGTTCTATCCAATGACAGCTTTGCCTGCAGCATTCTCTTGTCGTCCGTGTAGACATGAACGTCGAGGGCGATGCTCTCGCCTGCTCGCAACGCTTTGATAAGAAACGCGGCTGCTCCGCTTTCATCCCTTTCATTCACCGACAGGCCAAGCAGCAGGTTGGCCTTGCCGTTTTCCGGTTCGATCTCTATAACATCGCGGAGTATCGTATCCGCACGCGCAAAATCCCGGGCCGCAAATGCCGTCTCGGCCTCTGCTATCAACGAACTGACGGGAACCGGCTGGAGCACAATTATCTTGCTTACCTCGGCTCCGTGAGCGGGAATGTTTATCGACTCGTTTGTCGGTAAATAGCCTTTGCGGCTGATATTCACACTGTAAATACCCGGTTTTAAGGGTCGGCGTTCAACCGCGCCGGTAAAGCGGCCAACTCCGACGATCTCGATGACGGCGTCCGGTAGTCCGGCACAAGTGATCGAAAGGTATGCTACCGCAGGCACGAGCGGGACGTTGACCGCCGCCGCCTTGCCGGTGATCTCAATTTGTACACGAAAGTCGATAAATCCCGGCTTCTTTACGATTACTGTGTAGGAACCCGTCCGCAGATTCTCAACCGAATATGGCGCACCATCGGCCCCGGTAAAAACAGATTCGCTCTCGCCGAGCGCATTGCCACTCTTGCTAGTCAAAAAGATCTCGCTCTCAGGCTCGCTTATCGTAATGATAAGTTTCGCATTTACAGGTGCAACGGGTTTTGGTTTTGGCTGCGGCTTAGGTTTTGGAGGCGGTTTAGTTGTGGGTTTCTTTACACTTTTACCCGTCGGCGATTTTATTGCCTTGGGCCCGGGCTTCGTTCCGGCGCTATCAGTTTGAGGCCGAACTGTGGAAACGGTCCCTAGTAAAACGAAGATTAAGAAGATGGTTTTCACAAGAATCTCATCACTTTTCAAGGGCCTTAACGCACCGGATACCGGTATTCGAATATCCTTCAGATTCACCGCTCGTACCATAAGCACGACGGCCCACAGAGGAAGCAACGTCTCGTTTACTTCCCCAATAGCCGCCGCGAATAATCTTCATGACCCCTTTACCTTGTGCAAATTCCTTTCCGCCGGGAAACGGTTTCGCATCACTCGACGTCCACTCCCAGGCATTGCCTGCCATGTCAAACAAACCGAACGGCGACTTACCATCTCCTTGCCCGACCTCACGCATTCCTCTGGTGCGATTATCAGCATTTGCCGTATCAGATATCCATTCGTTTCCCCACGGATACATTCGTCCATCAGTCCCACGGGCGGCAAATTCCCATTCTTCCTCGGTCGGTAGTCTCTTTCCCGCCCACGCAGCATAGGCGTTTGCGTCGTCCCAGTTTACACCGGTTACGGGGAACTTTGCCTGGCCTTCGCGGAACGTTCCATTTTTCCATTGAGGCGGCGGCTTATGGCCTTTTTCGTCAACAAATTTCTTATATTCTTCGTTTGTGACTTCGTTCACGTCAATGAAAAAAGACCCGACCGTGACCTTATGGGCGGGTCGAGAATACTCATCGCCTTTATCGCTGCCCACCATAAATTCGGCGCCAGTAACCAATACCATTCCAGTCGGCGCGCTCGTGAGATTGGTGCTTGGTGCAGGCGGCTGTTCACCCGATGTCGGCGACGCTGAGCTTTGCTGTGAGGATAAAAGAGCCCAAATCCCAAGACCGGTCAAAACAACGAGCAAGACAAGAGCGGCTCCAACGCCGGCGATTATCAGCGGCCACGGCTTGGATCGCTTCGGTGCTGTCTCGGTCAGGATCGCCGGTTCGTCAGCGATCTCATCATTCCCACGGGAAATGTTGTCAGTTTGACTCGGCGCGACGACTTTCTCGATCACATCGGTATCACTAATACTATCACTCGAAATGACCGGTTGTTCTACAAAAATATCATCGAGCAGCAACTCCGCGTCCTCGAACACGCGGGCCAGTTCGTGTTCGTCGGGCTGACCAATTGCCGACAGATCAGCGTCTTCTTCGACGGGTTCGATATTGGCTACGGTCACGACATCAGCCAATTCGAGCACCTCGGTAATCGCTAGCGTACTAGGTTCGACGGCCGTTTCCTCGATCACTTCAACTCCGGTCGCGACCGACCCATCACCGAAGTTCTCGGATTCAGGAAAACTCGGCGGATCGGGCTCTTCAGCGATCTTAGCCTTGTCAGGATCTCGTTTCCAGGAGTGTGTTGGCTGACCGACCGCAGGCATCGTCGCGTACGGATCGAAATCGTCGGTGCTGGCGTCCGATTCGTCCGCCGCCGGTGCGGCTATCGGTATCTCATTGGAACTCGCATTCTCGACTTCGGGTTCGATTGTCGCAGATGTTTCGGGTTCGTCCTCTTCGATCTCTTGAGGTTCCGCATTCGCGTTCGGTTCGTCCGACACTTCGACTGAAGCTTCATCGCTGATTATCTCGTCGACGGTGGCAAATTCCGGTTCGATCTCGGGAGCTGCGATCGGCGTTTCCGCTACGACTACGTTCCCTGATTTGAATGCCACCGTGGCCGCATTTATCAGATCCTTGGCAAGCTCTGACGCGTTTTGATGGCGTTGCTCCCGCTCTTTCCAGATGCTCTTTAGAATTACCCCCTCGACCGCCGGATGGATCTGATCGTTTACCAGCCGGGGCGCCTGGGGCATTGTTTGCACATGATGAATGGCGATCGCAGAGGCAGTCGGTGATTTGAATGGCACGGTTCCGGTCAGCATTTCATAGAGCATTATGCCGACGCTGTAAACGTCTGAACGCGCATCGAGAGTTTCGCCGAGACACTGTTCGGGCGACATATATTGCGGCGTACCCATCGCACTGCCGTCCTGCGTCAAACCGATATCGGTCTGGTTATACAGCTTTGCGATACCAAAATCGAGCACCTTGACATACCAACCAGTGGTCGTCTCGTTGGCAACGATATTTTCGGGTTTGATATCTCGGTGAACGATACCAAGTTCGTGCGCTTCGCCGAGTGCCGAGCAGACCTGCGTCGTTACGGTCACCGCAAAATCGAGCGGCAGAACACGGTATTGATTGATGATCTGCCTCAGCGTGTACCCCTCGGCAAGCTCCATCAGAATATACGGAACCTGATGCACTGCGGAAACGCCTACATCGTAGATACCAACCACATTTCGATGCCGCAACTTAGTCGCCATCACCGCCTCACGCCTAAAGCGTTCGGCCGCCTGCGGATCGCGAGCCAGGTGCGGATGAAGTATCTTGACGGCGACGGTATCACCAATCAGCATTCTGGTGGCGCGGTAAACATCGCCCATCCCGCCCGAGCCGAGTTTTCCGTCTATCCTGTATTTGCCGTCCAAAACCTGGCCCAGAAACGCATCCCCATCGACGGGAGTGACCACTTGTATGACCTGCGAGCGCTCGGGCAGATTCTTGCCGCATTTTCGGCAAAATCTGGCCGTATCAATATTTTGTGTGCCGCATTTTGGACAGAACATCGATTCTTAGTGGCAAACGTTGCAGAGTATCGCCTGCATCTTGCGAATATTTGCTCCCGGATAACTCAAAAGTGCCTTTGCCCTAACTACGCACCAAGAGAGCAAAAGAATGCAACAAAATAGGGCTTGTTTCACCGTCTTTCTCCTACAAACTATCCTTCTTCTTCAGCGCTCCCATGGTAAGGCCAAGGAATATCAGGCTAAAGAGGGCCAGAATAATTAAATCTTTTCGAACTCTGGAACGGTATCCGTCCACTATATCGTTTTCCGACTTTTTATCCAAGACATTTTGATAACCGGTCACCGTCATACGCGAGGCGATCTTGCCCCGAGCCTCGTCTTCCGCCTTGACCGAAACCTGATGAGCCAGCGCATCAATCGTCCAGCGTGCCGTCATCAAACTTGAAAGAAATTTCGCTCCGCCGAGGCCTTCTGATTTCTGGATCACGTCAGGAATTTTTGGCATTTCCGTCAGCCTGGACTGGTCAATTTGTGGTTTCTTGTCACGTTCGAATTTCTCAAATTCATTGACGGTTACAGGAGCTGGTGTCTTCGCACTCACATTCACGTACAGATCATCGATCGGTTTCAAAAAGCCGCTGAGCAAAAGCTGTGGGATCAGTATGAGCGGCAAGATGCTCATCGCTTTTTCGGTAGATCTTACAAGTGCGGAGAAGAACAGGCCGATCGACGCTCCGGCAAGAAGCGTGAGGTACGAGATCAGTGTCAGCATAGGAAAATCAACGCCCTTGAATCTTCCCGATATGGTAAGGATCGCGACGAACAGAAAACACTGGATCAAACCGATACCGCTCAGTATCGCGAACTTCGACATGACATACGACGGTATTTTCAGATTGACCAGTCGCTCACGTTCGTAGACTGCGGTTTCGGATACGATCTCGCGGATAGCGTTATTTGCGCCAAGCCACATCGCTATCACGGCCGCGATGAAGATCGTACGGGCGTCATTCGGCGTATTGTCGGTTATTCCGGCCAGGATCAGCGCGACGATCGGTGCCTGCGCGAGCAAGATAACGGTGTTCTTAATATCTTTGAGCTTTATCTCAAGCAGACGTTGGGTTAGCGTCAACCATTGGCCGATACCGGGCTTTCTGTCCGCACCGGTATTGTCGATCCCGGCTCCCATCGGCGGGCCACCAGCCTGCGATCGGATCTCACCGAAACGCTTTGCTACATATTTTTGAAACTGCGGAGACTGTTGAAATGCCTTGCTCGACTCCTCAGGCGTGCGTTCGTGCAGACGCCGGTAGATCTCGCTCGGCTCCTGACAGTTAAAATACGCGAGAGCCTCCTGCGGCGGGCCGAAGAACGCGAGTCGCCCACCCTTGGTCAGCAGCACAATGTTGTGCATCGAGTTAAATTTCTCGAACTTGTGGGTGACCATTATAACGATCCTGCCCTCGTCGGCGAGACGACGAAACAGTAGCATCATGTTCTCAGTCGTCTCGGGATCGAGCGGCGAGGTCGGTTCGTCGAGAAATAGAAAATTGGGCTTAGTTATCAGTTCGATGCCAAGACTGAGCCGTTTTTGTTGGCCACCCGATAGCTGCCTGAACGCATTGTGCCGCTGTTCGTCGAGCCCGACGGTATCGATCACCTCGTTTATTATCTCGTCGATCTGCTGTGAGTTAGTTCCAGCCGGTAGACGCATCCTCGCGGCGAAATACAGCGTTCGTTCGACCGTCAGAGCCTCGTGCAGAATATCGCGTTGCGGCACATAACCGATCGAGCGGCGAAGCAGATCGAAGTGCTGGTACAGGTCGAGATCGTTTACAAAAACCTGTCCGCTCGTCGCCGGCCGCATGCCGTTGAGCGTGTCCATCAGCGTCGATTTGCCGCAGCCAGATGCGCCCATCAGACCGATAAATTCTCGCGGATAAAGAGCTACCGAGACACCGTTCACGACCGTCTTTTCGCCGTACGATTTCGAGACATTGTAGGCCACGATCCGACTGGCACTTAGATCTTTCTTCTGTACCTCACGGCCGTTGACCTGAATTAGGTAACCTCCGATCGTCACCCAATCGGACGGCTGAAGCATGTAGCCACCGCGCAGAACATTACCGTTGATAAAAGTTCCGTTAGAGCTTCCCAGATCGGTTATCAGAGGCTGAGGAGAGGTGTCGTAATGAAGCTGTGCGTGGTATCGAGACACGCTCGGGGCGTCGAGAACCACATCATTGTCCGGTGCCCGTCCGATCCGCAACGTCGAGCTGACCGCGACGCGAAAAACGCTTGTTGCATTCTCAATCGCCTCGCCAAAGACGGTTTGATCGCCCTGAACCGGTTGAAGCGGCACTGAGCCAAACGTAAATTGTGCCTCGTTCGCCTGCTCAGCAGCCCGCTCGAATCGAAAGATAAAGCTCAGTGTCTGGCCCGCCCCGATGTCGATACGGTCGCCATCCTTTAGCATCACGACGTCAATGACCTGGCCGTTAACAAACGTCGTCATCTTGTTGCTGAGGTTCTTGATCGCCGCCTGGCCATTGATCGAAACCTCGATCGCCGCCTGAAGACGCGAAATAAAAGGTTCATCGAGAAAAATCTGACACTGCACCTGATCGCGGCCGATAACGTATCGCCCGACGCCGATAGATGCAGTTTCACCAGTAGCTGTATTCTCCAATGCGTACATTAGGCTAAATCATGCGGATGCGCCGGGAACTATTGCTTAGTTTTCACCACCGGAACTTTTGCTCTCAGATCGCTCATTAATTTTTTCAGATTCGATCCCGGACAAGCAGTTTGGGCGTAGTCATTGTGAGCCTTAACATCGACGGCGGAGACGTTGAACTTTTCGGCAAGCCACACAGTCATCTTGTTGAGCGAGATCAACTGTTCCGCAGAAGGCTGTTCGGTCTTAAAATTTCCCTCAAGTACGACAAGAGCGTGTCCGGTCGGATCATAGTCGGTGTTCGTATCCCCGGCAAAGCCCAGTTCTCGGCCTTCTGCGATCTTGCCATCCGTTGCTATATAAAAATGATACGGCACGTCGAACCAAGCCGGCTTGGTCTTACCGGAGGCGAGTCTACTTACTGATTGCGAGAAATTTTGCAGCGACTGCATCTTCGCCTCGATCGTCCGCTCAGGCTTCTGAAGCTCGCCTGTGTGATGGATCGTTATATAGCGGATCGAATGTGGTTTCCCTTCGCCGACCGGTTTTTGGGCTTTCCAGTCGGTTCGCCTGATGATCAATGGCTGAGCTTCTATCGTGGTTTTCCTTTCGGGTGGCGGCTTAATAAACGGGGTCTCAGCCGCCATAGGATCTTGTCCGACCGAAGCCGAATCTACGCGAGAGCACCCGAACGACGATCCGACAAGGCCCATAGTTGCAATCCACACTATTCTAGTTAAGCCCTTTCCTTTTATCCGAAAGATTTTCATTTTGTTCAGCTCGTCCGTGTCTCGAATCGATAGAGAAATTCAATTAGCAGTTACTGACATTTTTCAGATCCTCATACACGATCTTCGGGCCGTTCGCGAACATCTTTACGTGGATCGTTTTGTCTCCATAATCGCAGTGCCTTTCCGAGCGAAAACGTTGAACAAACTTAACTACGGCTATATCTCCCTCAATTAACGTGGATGGATTCTCGGCAACTACGTTAAGCAGATTTTTTGACATTTTGCCCCGATCCGCCATCCAGGCTACGTAGCCCATTTCTACAGTTCCTTTGCCCTGAATCGTCTTTTTCCCGCGAAAGGCAGGAGAATAGAGAGCTTTATATGACGAAAAATCTCGCTTATTTTGGGCGGATTCCCATTGATCGATGATCGACGTGGCCGCGTCTTTCGTAATTTGAGGCAGAGATTCCGCCACAACAGAATCTCCCCCTGGTTGTTCATTTCGTGCGCTTGCAGTTGGTGTCGCGATCTTTGCATCATTCCGGACATCCGGTACTCTTTTGTCCTCCGCCGGGACGGCCGTCTGCTGTGCCGTGGACAGATACCACGCCAGAGCACCGAGCACGATGACTAACACCCCGAGACCTCCGAGGGCCGCATATAGGATCGGTGAACGAGCTTCCGCCTTCGCCTGAGCACCGGTCGAAACTGGCGATATCACCTGCGTAGGAGCAAAACTGGCATCGGTGACAACACCCAGCGGCGTCCCATCATTCAAACAAAAATCATTGTCATCGGCAAAAACCTCTCGGCATCTGGTACATTTCTTCATGTCAGTTTTTTGTCTTCAATGCCTAGCGCTTCGGCCGTCCTAACACTAGCGTCGCAATCTAAAATTTCCGTTCTTGCTCACTCCGCTGAGCAGATCACCGTTTTCTGAAAGCGACAAATTATACTGGTCATAGATAACCAGTCCGTTCGGGTCGTCCTTTCTTACGCCTTTGATCTTCATCAGCCGCGTGACGCCGTCATAGGTACCGCGAACATATTCGGTCGCAGAAAGACCGGTCTTGTATGCTTTTGCCGGATTGCTGCTTTTTTGAAGCGTCCAGATGATCTGACCGGTGACCGCCCCGTTGGCCTCGGTGAACGACGCCGTTGCCGTAAATGCCGACGATCGGCCCGACCAATCGCCCGACCAGTTTCCTGACGGTGTCAGGTTAGAGTTTGCTACCTGTGGGGCAACCGGTGGAGGTGGAATTGCAGATGCGGCAGGGTTTGCTGTAGGCGTCACCGCACTTGCTACGGTATTCACCCGAGTATTCGTGCCATCCGCTTTACCGCTCCCGGTGTCTCGCAACAAAAATGCATACGCGGCAATACCGACCAATGCCGTGGCCAGAACGCCGATGACGAGATAAAGCATATTGGACGAACCGGTCGACGGGCTCGATGCAGCGTGATGGAAAGGCTGTGCGTTCGCGGATGGCGCATTCACAATAAGCGTCGGTTGCGACGTACTGTCCGAAATCAATGGCGTTCCGTCGTTCAGACAAAAATCGTTGTCATCCGTAAAAGTTTGGTTACATGTTGGGCACTTTTTCATAATTTATTCAAATCTAATCTGACCAGAGTGGATGTAACCCCGGCCTCCACATACATTTGTTATGTACCAAATTCCATTATTGTCACTCACGCCGGACGAGCCTTGAACGAAGAAGGGACGCTTCGTTGTAATTTTGCAAAGAACGGGATCGCGAGTGCTCGGTCCACTTCGCACATTTGTCGTCGGTCGCGGTACATACACTTCTGTGCTGCCCGAAGTGTCCAAAACTGGCGGTGGTACAGGCGTCGTCACTCTCACCGGTGTTTGTATCGGCGTCGCAAATGGCGTCTGGTTCACCGTTGGCGTTGCGGTTGTCTTTTCCGTATTCGAATTTGTTTGCTTTCCTACGGTGCCGTCTCCCCGAGTCATGAAATAGGCAACACCGAATCCAACGGCGGCCATTGCAAGGATCAGAATAATGCCAAACGTAAGAAACTGAGTCCATCCAGATTTTCCGGTCGAGCTCTGATCATAGAGCTGGCTTGCGGCTACAGGCCTATGTACGACGACGGTCGGCTGGCTGTTGTATTCGGCGACCAGACGAGTTCCATCATTCAGACAAAAGTCGTTTTCGTCACCGAATGCATGGCCGCAATTTGGACAGTTTTTCATAAATTCATCTTGCCGCGTTGATCGTTGCGTTCCATTTCCCGCCGTTCTTGGCCGAGCCTGTTAGGCGGCTTTCATCGGGAGAGAGGGTCAGGCGGTATTGGTCGAGCATAACGAGGACGCCGTTTGGGTCGTCCTTGCGATAGCCTTGTAAAGAGATCTTTCGCGTCGTTGGATCAAATGTGCCGCTGACGTATTCGATCGCGGACATACCGATCTTGCTCATCTTGTCGGGACGGCTTGTCCGGCGGAGCGTCCAGTCGATCTGTCCGTTGACACGGCCGGTTCCATCATCGTTGAGAGTGAAAACTACATTCAGATACGCAACCGACGCAGTTGCGGTCCAATCGCCGCTCCAGCGTCCGTTTGCGGTTGCTGCGGGTCGGCTTATCGATGGCGGGGCGTTAAATGCCGGTGTGACCACGGCGTTCGGCGACGCCGGAGCGGGCGTTTCCGACTGCGTGTTAGCTTTTGTTGTGGAGACAGTCTGGAATTTCTCACTATCGTCGCCCGGGCGAAAAGCAATATAGCTCGCCATCCCGCCGATCACTAGCAAGAGCACACCGACCAAGGCGTAGACAAAGCCTTTGTTCGAATGTTGCGTCGTGACTGGTGCGGTCTTCAATACCTGCGTTGGCTGATCGCCGGTACTGCGCGAAGGAGCGTGGGGTTGCGAGAGCAGGACACTGCCGTCGTCCAGACAGAACGAATTATCGTCCGTAAACTGCTGGCCACATTGGGGACAAGTTTTCATCTTCAAAATCCTATTTGCGCCGAAGCGATATCGACCGAGTTCGATCACCACCGGGCTTTGACCACGTTCCGTTCATCGTGCCATCATCCCTCAACCATCCACGATAGACGCCCGTCACGACGCCGATGTCACTCTTTTCATCCATTGAAAAATCACCGTCGTCACCGATATAGCCGTTTATGTAAATGTCGGCCGAACTCCCGTAAGGCCTTACGGTTCCGCTCAGCGATGAACCGCTTCGGCGCAGATCCATTTGGACACCATTGTCACCGACCTTACCTATGTATGTCTCCGAGAACTGTCGTGATAGTGGCCTCGACGGCGGTGAATTTCTCTGCGGGGCGGCCGCGTTCGCCGCGTTTGCCAATGCGTTGGCTGCATTGGCCGCAGTGTTTGGGACGTTCTGCGTGGCGTTTGAAGTCGGCGATGGTTGTGCACTGACGCTGGGAGAGGCTGTGTTTGCGGCAATCTGATCCGTCGGCTTGTCACGCGACACGAGATAGAGGACAAAGGCTCCACCCATTAAGACAACCGCTGCAAGTCCGCCCGTCAATGCGTAGAGCCAGGACGGCGTAGCTGCGCTTCGCACCTGTTGCGGAGTTGGCACGAACTGCGTCGGCGTGCCCTGCGGATCGTCGTCCCAAGTCACTACCACCCGACCTGCATTCTGCTCGGTTGTGACAATGAGCGTAGCCCCATCGTTTGGACAAAATACGTCTTCGGGGGAAAAAAGCGAATGGCAGGCCGGACACTGCTTCATCGGTGTGCTGACAGCTTGGCTAACGTGTCTGTTATGTAAAGATTAACTACGAGATGATAGCCTAAATCCGCCGGCGACTCAATCTATTTATTGCCCGGATCGATGTCATTACACCAGAATTATGCCCTCACGTTTTGACACCGGGGCGATGATTAACTATCTTCGTCTCCATAAATAGACTCATTAAAATTGCCATCGCTTTTTCGCTACTCTTGTGTGCGTGCTCGGCACCGGAGACGCCGGTCGTCTCGCTGCCGACGAATGACGTACGCGTTGTCCCGAGACCGCGCTCAGTCAAAAGATTTGATGGGAGTTTCACGATCAGCGGAGAAACAAAGATTGTGGCCTCGGGCGCCGCCGCTACGCGAGCTGCGACCCTCCTGAATAATGAGCTGACGCTCTCGCATCAAATAACATTGCAGGGCTCAGAAAATCCGGAGGCGCCGGGCAATATCGTTTTGACAGCACGGCCGCCAGAAAACGGTGAAAAGACTGACGCTGAATCTTACGATCTCAAAGTCTCGTCCGATAAGATCGAGATGGTTGGCACCGAGAAAGGCGTTTTTCATGCTGTCCAGACTCTGCTCCAGTTGATCGAACCCGATAGACAGCAAATAGCCGAAGTGCCGGTAGTCGAGATTTCCGATTCGCCGCGGTTCAAATATCGCGGTATGCACCTCGATTCCGCCCGGCATTTTATGCCTGTAGATTTTGTCAAAAAATATATTCGTCTGATCGCCCGGTACAAATTTAATTACTTTCATTGGCATCTGACGGACGATCAGGGCTGGCGGATCGAGATAAAGAAATACCCAGCCCTCACAGAGATCGGCGCAAAACGCCGCGAAACCGTCGTCGGAAAAAACTATCCGCCGCGTCCGTATGTCGGTGACGGTGTACCGAGCGAAGGCCATTATACGCAGGATGATGTTCGCGATATCGTCGCCTACGCGACCGCCCACAACGTGATAGTAATTCCCGAGATCGACGTTCCCGGTCACGCCTCCGCTGCCCTCGCCGCGTACCGGGAGTTTGGCTGTAAGCCGGATTCCGTGTACAAGGTAAAGACGATGTGGGGCGGTTTTCCCGACGTGCTTTGCCCATCCGAAAGAACGTTTGGATTTCTCGGCGATCTACTTGACGAGATCGTGCCGCTTTTTCCCGATTCACCTTACATCCATATCGGCGGCGATGAAGTCGATCTCTCACATTGGCAGGAATCGGGCACCGTCGCCGAACTAAAGGGCAGGGAAGGCCTGCGAGACGAGCACGAGGTGCTTAGATGGTTCGTCGATCGTGTTGGCCGTATGGCCGAAGAAAGGGGCAAGAAGATAATTTGCTGGGACGACATGATCGAAAAAGGCCAGATGCCGACCGCGACTGTAATGGCCTGGAAAGGCACCACGACGGCAGCGATCGCCGCCCGAGCCGGACGAGAAGTGATCATGACGCCGGATGATAAGGTGTATTTCGACCGGCCTCAAGGTGAGTTTGACGACCGCATCACTCTCGGTCGCGTCACGACTATCAATGATGTATTCGATTTTGACCCCTTGCTCGATATACCGGCCGATGCGGTGCGGAATATAGTCGGCGGCCAGGGTTCGGTCTGGACCGAGTTCATAAAAACACCCGACGATGTCGAGTACATGGCATTTCCCCGGGCGATCGCGTTAGCCGAGGTCTTGTGGTCAAACCCGACCGGAACGGCGGATCGGCAAGGGCGGCGTTCGAGAGATTTTGGCGACTTTCAAAACCGCCTTTCATTTCAACTCGCAAAGCTCGAAAGGGAAGCCGTGAAATTTCGTTTACCCGAACCGTCAGGTCTTTCCACACGCCTGCTCCGTAAAGACGAAAAAGCCATAATTAACCTCCAAACGTCGTTAACAAATTGCGAGATCCGGTTCACGACGGACGGATCGATTCCGACCCCCAACTCGACACGATTCGAACGCCCGTTCGTTCTACAATTGCCAACGGGCCTTTCAGTTGAGATCAAAGCGATCGCGATCACTTCGAATGGCAGGTTTAGCTCGATCGCAACAGGCAAGTATACGCGGGAAAGCCTGGGTACAAGCCCGACATCGCAGAAACAATAACGGACACCTAAATGGTGCCCGTTGTAACCTGGATCTAAATGGAGCCGTCCATCGGAGTCGAACCGACGACCTTTCGATTACGAATCGAATGCTCTACCAACTGAGCTAGGACGGCTTGCGTGAAATGGGTCGGCGATGCGACCAACAGTACGAAATGCTATTATTTTCACACAAATTTCGCTGTGGGCGAATTTTTGAATATACTTTTCCGACTCATCTCTGTCAAGCCAATAGAAACTCAGCTTTGCAAGAGATCGACCATATAGTAACATTTGCTGTGAATACCAAAACGGACGTTTTACTGTTATATGGAAAATGCAGATTTTGTCGAAAGGCTCGGGCGGACGTTTGACGGGGCAACTATGGCGGTCGTGGCCCGGCGGCTCGGCATACCGCATGCGACGGTTCGCAATTACTACAAAGAGGGTCGTCTGCCGGCACCTGAGGTGTTGATGAAGATCGCCGCCGAGACTGGGATTTCGTTGAATTGGCTACTGCTTGGCCGCGGAGAAATGTTTGCGACAGACACGGCTCCGATCGAACTGGGGCGTTTTCTTGAAGCGAAGATCGGCGAAATGATCGACCGCAAGCTAGCGGCGATCAATATGCAGATCGACGAGCTTGGTACGATCGATGTCGCACCTGAGTTTGACGTCGAGGCTGCCGTGGCAAGATTTAATGATCCGCAAACCATTATGAATGAATGGTTTATACACGAAGGCCGTCAGGTACCGTACGATTACGGCGTAGTTTTCTTTCGTGGTTGGGAGGCGTTTACTTCCGAAGAAAGGGCCGCCGCTATTCGCGATGCCAAGCGTGTCCTTGACCGCTCACTTAGCCGCTAATTGTTCTTTTCGTCGCGACGTGATGTGTGCTACTATGTTGCATAGTCGGCACAGATGGCGATCAGCGAAAATGCGATTTCTCTCAGATAGAGCACACAAATTAAAGATCGGTTGGAATGAAAGACCGCTGACGGAGGACGATTTTCATCGACTTTGCAGGCGGCACAGGATCGTGATCCAGGAAATGCCGCTGCGCGTCTCGGGATTTTACTATCGGCTGATGGGACGCGATTTTATCGCCATCGACAGCCGTTTAACGGGCAATGAACGACTTATAGTGATGTTTCACGAACTCGCCCACTTTCTATTCCACGCACCGGAGAGCGGTGTAAGCGCAAATTTTCACCGTATCGGCCAAAAGACTCGACAAGAGATCGAGGCAGACGCTTTCGCACTTTGCTCGATCATCCCCTTGTCCGCAATTACCGATCGCGATCATCGGTCCGCATTCGACGACTCAATTCCGGAAAGCATGCTCCGGGAGAGGCTCGACATTTTCGAACGCCACGGCATTTAAAACTAAAAAAAGGCGGCTCGATTGAGCCGCCTTTTTGGTTAGGGTTGATGGGTGATGATCCACATCATCATCCCGAGAGTGTTACTTCAGGCCGGTTATTCCTGGCCCTGGAAGTCGACGTCCGTGAGGGTGTCGACGACCTGGATGATGCGTGGGGCGAAGCGGTAACGTCGTGACTGGACACTCATGACGATGCTCGATCCAGCCTCTACTGAGTCGAACGAGTAGTAGCCGAAGCTACTTGT
>JANPDK010000175.1:0-4106 GCA_031431415.1 Acidobacteriota bacterium
AATACCGAACTAGGCCTCATCGCCATCGCCCATAACCTCCAAAGGTTCAGCCACGCACCCGCGATCTGATCAACGGCGAAATCAAAACTCTTCCAAAAAAAAGACCGCCCGGAAACTGAGTTTCCAGACGGCCTCCTTTTTTCATTTGATTATGCTGATCAAGACAGCGTCGACAACCGACGTGTCACGGATGACAGCAAGCTTTTTGCCATCAGCTGACCACGAAAAGTTGAACAACTTTTCCATTGTGAAATTGGTTATTGGCTTCTTATCCAGTTTGCCGTCAAGGCTGATTCTCCAGATGTTGGCTCCATTGTTTCTGGAATCGCCAAAAGCAATAGCTCGCCCGTCCGGCGTCCAGTGAAACGGCCACATTGCGGTTGATGGCAGCGTCAAAGTTTTTATCGGAGCCTTGCCATTGGGCGAAATAATGGAGATTTTGTTTACTCCACTCTGCGGCCCCCTTCCGAAAGCGTAAGAAGCAATCATTCCATTCCGGGGGGAAATATCAATTAGGGAACCAGGCGGCGCGGGAGCAATCATTACTGGTTCACCGCCATCAATCGAGACTCTCCAAATTCCCGGTGTAGGCGTAGATGCACCGTAGTAAACCCATTTCCCGTCCGGTGAAACCTTCGGCCCCCATTCGAGATCCCCATCCGTCAACTGTTTTTGATTACCCCCATCCGCGTCCATGCGGAAAACATGCTGTTTATTGTCTGCACGACGATATGAACTGAACACTATATAACGTCCATCCGCGGTAACCGATGCAGAACCGTTGTTCCCTTGATTGGATGTCAACTGCTTCCGATTTGTTCCGTCCTCATTCATGATGCAAATGTCGCCAGTATCATTGATGCCAGACGTGTAAAGAATCCTACCGTCGGGCGTCCACTGCGGTCCCGCACCGATGTCACCCGAAGAAGTTACTACTTTTTTTGCGCGTGAAGCATCGCTGTCTGGGGCAATCCAGAGATTACGCACCATTTTCGATTGCAATGCCACCATCGAATCGCCGCGCGCCGTTGAGCTCACGTCCGAGAATCCATTCAAATCATTAGTAAGACGTTTCAGGTCGGCGTTTGGGGCTAATAACCACAATTGTGATGGTTTCATTAGAGGGTCTGATCTTTCGTTACCATTTATGATCAGGTTGCCATCGGCGAGCCAGACGACGCCACCTATTTTCGACCACTCCTGTTCGCTCAGTGGCACTTGCGAGCCATCGCTCGTTTTCATTCCTATAAGCTTTTCATAGGGCTGTTTGCCATCATTATAAGTCGTACAGGCGATCATCGACCCGTCGGGCGACCATGCGGGATTGCTACCACAATAAGTTAGCTCGCTCATTAACACGGTCTTCTCGTTTGTGCCGTCCGGGTTTGCCAGGATCAACAGAACCGAATCTGTACTCTCATCGTATCTGAAAAATGCTAAGGTTTTGCCATCGGGGGAGATCGCTCCTCCCGTAACAGCCTTTTGAGCGATTTGCATCGGGGCACCGCCGAGTACGGGAATTTTAAAAATCGAGCCCCCTGGACCGGTCGTTGCTTGTAAATAATAGAGATACTTACTATCTGGAGTGAAATTTAAAAGCTTTAACCGGTTAGCAGCGGAAGGAACGATCTCAACGTCGTTGGAAACTCCTATCTGCATTACACGAATACTTTGTCCGCCAGACTTTTCCGAAACGTACGCCGCATATTTACCATCCGGCGAGATAGTAATGTGAGCGACGGTGCCGGAGGTTAATAGTCGGGATATTTTCAAATCCTTATCCGTCGTCGCAAAGCTAATGGCTGGCAGCAATGCGTCATCAGCACTATCAGGCGATTCACCGTTGTATCTATAAACGGAAAGACCGACCGCGAGGAACGTAACTAAGGCCAGAGATGTAAACGTCGCGAGTTTGTGACGTTTGATGCCCGTCACGATGTACTCAGCGCTCAGTGTTGGGCGGCGACGGATGAGTTGGGTCTTCATCTCGTCGGTGCTTGAAACGGTTATATATGGCGTTTGTTGTATTGCGTATTCCATTCTTTTCTTTTCTCCTTGTAGGTCTTGTAGAAGCTGCTGGGCGGATTGATAACGGGTTTTCAGGTCTTTGGCTAAGGCTTTCGTACAAATAGGTTTCAGTTCCTGAGATATTGTCGTCAGATCAAGCGAAGCGGCATCGTGATTGATGATCGAGGTGACGAGGTCTGTAACGCTTTCACCTTTGAAGGGTGATTCGCCGGTGAGCATTTCGTGGAAAACTACTCCAAGGCTCCACAGGTCGGTTCTCGAATCAACGGCCTGACCGCGGGCCTGTTCGGGTGACATGTAGGCGACGGTGCCCATGATAAGGCCGGGAGCGGTCAAGTGCGGATCCTTCAAGTGCGGAGTGCGGAGTGGGGAATGCGGAATCAAATCCACTTCTTCATTCCGCATTCCGCGTTCCGCATTCCGCACTTCTTCACGGTTGTCGGCCTCGGTAAGTTTGGCGAGACCAAAATCAAGCACCTTTACCAGCCCGTCCTGCCGCAACATTATGTTCTCGGGCTTGATGTCGCGGTGAACAATGCCCGCCGAATGTGCGGCTTGTAATGCGGTCGCTATCTGGCACGTGATCTCGACGCTCTCGGCCGAGGTCAGCCCGCTTCGCATCCGCTCGCGCAGGGTCTCGCCGTCGACGTATTCTGAAACGATAAATCGAGCACCTTCAAACGCGCCGATCTCATAGATCGTCAAAATATTTGGATGATTTAGTGCGGAGGCAGCACGCGCCTCCTGAATAAAGCGATGGACTCGCTCTTTGTCACCGGCTACTTCCTCATGCAGCACCTTAAACGCTACCGGTCGCTTCAGTTCGGAATCGTCAGCCAGAAAGACCTGTCCCATTCCACCGGTGCCGATCAGTTCGCGTATGTGGTAGCGTCCAATCACACGGCCCGGGGCGAAATTATCGTTCTCAAGCAGTTTATCGGCATTCATCAACGGTGAGGATTCCAGAAATTCGCTGTCGTAAAACCCTAGAAACTCCTCCACTTGATCACGAAGTTCTTTATCGTTCAGACACCGTTCGTCCAGAAACGAGCTCCGTTTGTCCGCCGGCAACGATCGCGCCTCGTGAAATAGCTCCTTTGCTTTGTGCCAGGTCTTATCGTTCATCACTTTGTGAGTTGTCGTTTGAGCCAGGATTTTGCGACTGCCCAATCCCGTATTACTGTTGCCGTCGAGATGCCGAGCACCTGTGCGGTTTCCGTAACCTCGAGTCCGCCAAAGTATCTCAGCTCGACGATCTTTACCTGCTGTTCATCAAGCACGGCCAATCGAGTAAGGGCTTCGTCAAGCGCGATCATATCGATGTCGATCTCATTAGAACTGTCAGCAACCGTAAGTGCCGCGTCAAGATTGATATTTTCATCCACGCCGCCGCGTTTCAGTCGGTGTTTGGTTCGGGCATGATCGACGAGCACGCGTCGCATTAGTTTGGAAGCGAGGGCGAAGAAGTGATTTCGATCTTTCCATTTGACCGACCGCTGCTCGACGAGCTTCAGGTAAGCCTCGTTTATCAACGCTGCGGTATCGAGAGTATGATTCGGCCGCTCGCGCCGGAGCTGAAAGCGTGCCTGCCGTTTGAGTTCCTGATAGACCGCACGAATAAGCTCGTCCGACGCCTGCTCATCCCCCGCACCCCAGGCGCGAAGCATCGCGGTTATCTCCCTTTTCGAAACAACAGGCATTCTCATCAATGAAACCCTGACAGCAGATGAAGATGATTGAGCCCCAATCATAGGAGCGCGGCTGCCATAAGTCAACGCCGACACAAACCTGCCAAATTGTTTCTGATACGAGCGTAATGGCCGCATAGTAAGTCGATCCCACTGATAAAAATGCTTCTACTTAAATACGCGATAGATCGCAGCGGGAGAGATCAAGATTTATTGGCTGCGTGATGGCTGAAATTGGTCGAGTCCAGCAAAAAGAGGCCGTCTGGAAACTCAGTTTCCGGGCGGTCTTTTTTTTGGAAGAGTTTTGATTTCGCCGTTGATCAGATCGCGGGTGCGTGGCTGAACCTTTGGAGGTTATGGGCGATGGCGATGAGGCCTAGTTCGGTATTT
>JANPDK010000176.1:0-4775 GCA_031431415.1 Acidobacteriota bacterium
TTATCGGTATGAGTTCCCGAACGAAGAAAGCTGTTTCCTGGCCCGGCCAGATTCCGCCGAGAATCAGGATCGTCTTTCGAATCCCTGCATCGCGGAGTTCAATTCCTTCTTCGAGTGTGGCTACGGCGAAAATATTGATGCCTTCTGATTCAAGCCTTTTGGCACACTCGACCGCTCCATGACCATAAGCATCCGCCTTGACGACCGCCATGCAATCGACATTGTCGCCGACGAATCGCCGCACAGAATGCAGATTAAATGCGAGTGCATCCAGGTCGATCTCGGCCCAGGTCGGGCGATGCGGAAAATCGTTTTGCATTGCTTCGCCTAGAGTGGAATGTTGCCGTGTTTCTTTGGCGGATTAGTATCGCGTTTATTTTTTAGCAGGGAAAGGGCACGGATCAGCTTTGGCCGGGTATATCTTGGCTCGATCACTTCGTCGATGTAGCCGCGTTCGGCGGCCACATACGGATTAGCGAATTTGTCTTGAAACTCGGCGACCTTCGCCACTCGATACTCTTCGTCGTGTTCAGTGATCTCGCGTTTGAAGAGAACGCCGACCGCTCCTTCGGCGCCCATAACAGCGATCTCAGCGGTCGGATACGCAAAATTTATGTCAGTGCGAATATGCTTCGACGCCATCACACAATACGCTCCGCCGTAGGCTTTTCGCGTGATGACCGTGATCTTGGGCACGGTCGCCTCGGCGAATGCATAAAGCAGTTTCGCTCCGTGCCGGATGATGCCCTGATGCTCCTGGTTAACGCCCGGCAGAAAGCCAGGAACGTCCTCAAAAGTGATTAGCGGAATATTAAAACAATCGCAAAACCGCACAAATCTTGCGGCCTTTACCGACGCTTCGATATCGAGTACGCCCGCGAGGAACGCCGGTTGATTCGCGACGATCCCGACCGACTGGCCGCCGAGCCGTGTAAATCCGATCACGATATTCGGAGCGTAATACTCCTGTATCTCAAAGAAATATCCGTCGTCGACGACATTGTGAATGATATCGCGTATATCGTAGGGCTGGTTTGCCGACTCAGGCACAATCGAATTCAGCTTCTCGTCCGCACGGTTGCTTGGATCCGATGTCGCCACGAAAGGCGGGTCGTCCATGTTGTTCGATGGCATAAAGGACAGAAGTTCGCGGGTTATGCGAAGCGCGTGTTCGTCGGAATCTGCGGCAAAATGCGCCACGCCAGATTTGGCATTGTGCGTCATTGCACCGCCGAGTTCGTCTTTGGTCACGTCCTCGTGCGTGACCGTTTTGATCACATCGGGGCCAGTGATGAACATATACGACGTGTCTTTCACCATCACGTTAAAATCGGTGATCGCAGGCGAATATACGGCGCCGCCGGCGCATGGGCCGAGGATGCAGCTAATTTGCGGGATAACGCCGCTTGCGAGGGTGTTTCGAAGAAAGATGTCCGCGTAGCCAGCCAGCGAGACAACGCCTTCCTGAATTCGGGCACCGCCGCTGTCATTCAATCCTACAACCGGAGAACCGGTCTTCATGGCCATGTCCATGACCTTACAGATCTTTTGAGCGTGGGTCTCGGAGAGTGAGCCTCCAAAAACAGTAAAGTCCTGGGCAAATACAAAGACCTCGCGTCCATCGACCAGGCCGTGGCCGGTGATGACGCCGTCGCCCGGGAATTTCTGCTCGTCCATCCCAAAATCGGTCGAACGATGCACAACAAACTTGTCAAACTCCTCAAAACTGCCGTCATCCAGAAAAAATTCAACCCGCTCGCGGGCCGTCATCTTGCCCCCGGCCTTCTGCTTATCAAGCCGTACGGCACCGCCTCCTTCTTCGGCTATGCGGGAGCGTTCTTTCAGAAGCTCGATCTTGCTTTTTGTTTTAGATTCCGGCTGCATATCGCCTAAGTTTACTGGTTTTAGGCCGCTTTTCAAAACGCCTTAAGAAATGATTAAATCGTGGCAATGGCTAATTTTGAAGTGATAACGAGCCGCGATAACCGGCGATTGATCCATGCCCGAAGAGTCCGTGACGGCGGCACCCGCGATTTGATATTTATCGAGGGTAAAAGGCTCGTCGCCGAGGCGATGTCGGCCGGGCTTGAGATAGAGGAATGTTTTGTCGCCGATGGGTTTGATGACATCGATCTAGTCGAAGCCATTGTAGCGAGGGCGTCGCTTTTTTCGCTTTCGGATAATCTTTTCAAGTCGATCGCCGATACGAAAAGCCCACAGGGAATTATCGCTGTGGCCAAAAGGCCAAGCATCGGTGTCGGTGGTTTGGATGATTCCGTCTTTCAGAAAGCCGGATCGATCGTGGTCTTTCTCAAAGATGTGAACAACCCTGCGAATCTCGGGGCAATTCTCCGAACTGCCGAGGCAGCCGGATCACCGGTTGTAATAACTTCCCCGGATTCGGCAGATGCTTTTTCGCCAAAATCGCTCCGTGCCAGTATGGGTTCGGCATTTAGGCTAAAGATCGAACAGGGAATGACTTTGTCCGAAGCTGCTAAATGGGCGCGGGAACGCGGAATGCGCGTTGTCGGGACTGATCCGGAAAAGGGCCGAGCTTACACCGAGAATGATTGGGCTCGCCCCTCGCTAGTCGTGTTTGGTTCGGAGGCTCACGGTTTCACCATAGAAGAAATAGCGAAATGCGACGAGTCGGTCAGGATACCGATCGCCGCTGGAGTCGAGAGCCTGAACCTGGCCGTCTCAGCCGGCGTTATCTTATTCGAAGCGAAGCGGCAATCGAGCTAGACTGGCTGCGAAGCCTATCTATTGGAATTTAAATTAGTAATCGCCTGAGCCTTTTGCGAAGCGTCGAGTTCGTTCTTTAGAATGCCCTGGATCGTCGTGTCGTTCGTTACGGATAGGCCGAAAGCGATCTCGGCTGCGAGAGTTTTTGCATTGACCGGATCGACATCACCGAGCCTTTTACGAGCCTCGGCGAACGCGTTTCGGGCCTTTGGGTAATCGCCCGTAAGCAGATATGCCCGCCCAAGAAGGTACGCGTCTTCGCAGTCTTGAGGATCAATTGGTGCCTTAGTGATGTACCCCGCAGGATCGTTGTCGACATTTCGCCGATTCTTCTCAAAGGTGTTTAGTGGGATATTTGGCGAGGACATCTCAGACAATTGCGGCACCGCTGGTCCCGACGATTTTGGCGCAAGGACGAAATGATAAACGCCGAGCCCAACAATCGCGCCGAGCGCCAGCATCGCGAGGGCAGTCAAGAAGGAACCCGAGGATGATTGCCCGGTAGCATCCGATTCTTCCGCTCCTGAATTCCCGAACATAGAAAAACCGCTGTCGTCTGCGGTGTTCACGGTAAGTGGCGGTTCTACGTTCTCAGCGGCAGCCACAAGTGGCAGTTCGACTGTGGGTTCCGAAATAGTTGCGACCGGAGCCTCCGGTAAATTTTCGCCAGGAACCTCCGGCCAGAATTCGATTCGTTCGGTCACATCGCCGGTCAAAGATTCCGCGCTTGGCAATTCCTGAGTATCGATCTCGAGCAACGAATCATCATCGTCGAGGGCACGCGATTCGAAAGGAGATCGGGCCGTGGTTATTGTGTCTTCCTCGAATTCAATAATCTGTTCATCGGCGGCAATAACAGACGCACTCGTTTTTGCACCGATTCTGACGATGACCGCGGTCAGGTTGTCCTCGGCACCGCGTTCGTAGCAAAGATCGCGGAGGTATTGGCAAACCTCGGCCGGTTCGCCGCCAAACGTCAACACGCCCTTGATCTCGGCATCGGAGACATGTCGGGTAATGCCGTCAGAGCAGAGCAAAAACGCCGTTCCGGGCTCGATCGAAATGGTACGAAGGTCGGGCTCGACCTGAGAATCAGCACCGAGAGCACGGCTGATAATGTTGCGACTGGGGTGATTTTCGGCTTGCTCTTCGGTCATTCGACCTGCTCGCACCTCGTCGGCGACCATCGAATGGTCTTCGGTTTCGCGGTAGAGGTTTCCTTCGCGATCGACGCGATATAGACGGGAATCTCCGACGTGACCGATCGTGGCAATGGTTCCGGAAAGGTGTAGGGCGACTACCGTGGTTGCCATATTTGCGAGCTGCGGTAGCTCTTGGGCCATCTGGTGGATCGCAGAATTTGCGCGGCCGAATGCGGTTCTCATTACCGACTCGGAATCGCTGTCTTCCGGGATATTAGTGAAGGCCTCAGCGAGTAGTTCCACGGCCATTTGGGAGGCGACCTCGCCAGCCTGGGCGCCGCCGACACCGTCGGCGACTGCGTAGATGCCGCATTGACCCATTTCCAGATACGAATCTTCGTTCTGCGGTCGCTTCTCGCTCAACCCGCGATCGGTTACAGCCGCCGAAGTGAATCCAAATCCGTTTTCCATATGTCGGGAACCGCAATTCTTAGAACATTTTGCGGTCAATATCTAAGGTTCTACTTGAAATTCGTCTTTGCGCTTGTCGATGCTGTTACGATGCGAAAATGCCATAAGCATGCCCAGCATTGTCAGGCTCGTGATAAGACTAAATCCGCCATGGCTTACAAACGGCAACGTGATGCCCGTCATGGGTAACGCCCGTGTGATACCGCCGATGTTCACAAGGGCTTGAAAACCGATGAACGCCGCAAGCCCGATCGAGCATAATTTGCTGAACATATCACGCGAATCACGCGCTGTCCGGACGCCTGCGCTGACGAAAACAATTAGGGCAAAGGTTATCAGCAAACCCCCGAAAAGTCCAAGTTCTTCGGCCAAGGCAGCGAAGATATAGTCCGAATCTGCAACCGGAATAAGCTCTGG
>JANPDK010000177.1:0-2810 GCA_031431415.1 Acidobacteriota bacterium
GTGCTTCGTGACTGTGAGTTATCCCAGTAGATATTTGCGGCCTTGCTCAAGTAGATCCTCCAGATCGTTCGTCGATTCGCTCTCGGCGTAAATTCTGACCATCGGCTCGGTGCCCGAGGGCCTCATCAGCATCCAGGCGTCGTGTGGGAAGAGGAATTTGACGCCGTCGGTGCGATTTATGGTTTCAATCTTGCGGCCGCCGATCTCGGTCGGCTCCTGGGCCAGCTTATCTTTAAGCTTATGGGCAACTTCCGGCGTCAGCTTCACTCCGATGCGGCCCGATTCGAGCTTGCCGTCCCGTTTGAAGAGTTCGTCAAGCTGCTCTGTCAAACTCGCCCCACGCTCGGCGACCGCTTCGGCCGCTAAAAGGCAGGCTAGAATGCCGTCCTTTTCGGGGTAATGTCCGCGGATCGAGAGGCCGGCTGATTCTTCGCCGCCAAGTATGATCTCGTCCCGATTTATCAATTCGCCGATGAATTTGAAGCCGACCGGCGTCTCGTAAAGCTTTATTCCTCTTGCATTTGCGACTCGATCGACCTGATGGGATGTCGCTACGCTGCGTGCCACTCCTCGCGGATCGCCGCGGGTTTCGCACAAGTAATCTGTCAACACCGCGATCAGCCGGTTTGGCGTAATAAACGCGCCATTGCTGTCAATAACCCCAAATCTGTCGCCGTCTCCGTCGGTTGCGAGCCCCATCGTCAGGCCCTTTGTAGTTACCGCTTCGCGAAGCTCGTCGAGATGGTCTTCGCCCGGCTCAGGCGAGCGGCCTCCGAAGAGAACGTCCCGCGTGTCATGTATCGTCTCAACCTCAAGGCCGTGATCTCTGAGGGCTTTATCAAGATAACCTCGCCCCGTGCCCCAGATCGCGTCGTATGCGTACCGGCCTTTCGCGGCGGCGATCGCGGGGAAATTAATCTTCGCTTGCAGGTCTTCGAGATACGCCGGTCGCGGGTCGAGATCTATGATCTCCCCATTAGGTGCGTCGTCGGCTTTCACCTTCGACTCGATGCCAGCCTCGATCTGCTTCGTGATCTCCGGCAAAGCCGGCGCCCCATCAGCCGTCGAGAACTTTATCCCCTGATACTCCGGCGGATTGTGCGATGCCGTGAAGTTGATCCCGCCAACCGCTCCATTGCTGCGTATCGCATGGCTGATCGTCGGCGTCGGCGTTAAACCCGTGCAACGTAGCACTCGAAAGCCCTTGCTAGCCGCGATCTCAGCCGCGACATTCGTAAACGTCTCGCCCATGAACCGCGAGTCATGGCCTATCACGAGCGGCTTGCCCGTAACGCTCGATTCAGTTTTCAAATATCTGCAAATTGCTTCGGTAACGAGTTTGACGTTTTCGAATGTGAAATCGTCCGCGATAATCGCCCGCCAGCCCGATGTTCCAAAGCGAATGGACATATCTAGCAATTCAAGGAGCTGTTCTGTTCCCGCGTAAAACTTGTTAATTCAGGGTAAAGACCCAATTTCCCTTGAAGTGTTGCAAAGCATAGCATAGTTCTTAAACAGATGTAAAGCACTAAATGAGATTTTTTGTGACTTTTATAATCTCAATGTTTACAACGAGATACGGAGCATTCATTAACGTCTTCAATGATATCAGCGCTTAGATGTGCTTACGAAGCGCTTAACGCACTGCTTTAACTTACTCAACCTTTCCCTGGGTCCTTATTATCGGCCTTTGCCGGTATTTGGACTGCAACATTTCTATGACACTGTGTAATTTGGCAACCGCTCCAAGATATGTATCAAATGGGTACATACGGATCGGGCTTACGCCAGGCGTATCAAAACGGCGCAGGTCAATTTACTCAAGGGCCCGATAAACTATACCGCAAATACTTGCAAATACAGCTAGTTAACAACTGGCGTGTCAGCACCAAACGGTGGCACGGTCTTTGCCATAGTAACTGTGAAATTTTGCGCCGGTATTCCCATCTATGTTTCCTGCCGGCAATGAACGATAAGTTCAACTAATTTGGAGAAGAGTGATCAACATGAGACCTGTAAAGCATTTTGAGAAGGGATTGACCTATGTCGCGAAGGGGGCGTTCAACGCTATTCGCTCGGTCAACCAGTTCAAGCCGAATCCGTCATTCACGCCGAAATGGGCTGACAAGCCTATCTTGAAATCGTGGCAGAAGACCAAGCCGACGCTTGGCTTTCCTCGCACGACCGACTCGCTTTGTCCGCAGTGTGTAATCGAGGCCCGTGAACAGATCTTGAGCGGCGAGCGCGATGTCTCGACATTGGTGAATGAGAATGTCGGTGAGATCAAGGCTCAGATCATTGAGCGTGACGGGCAGGTGTGGATGATCAAGGAATGTCCGACGCACGGCAAGATCGAAGACATGATGGCGATCGACTCGAAGTTCCTCCAGCACATCGAATCGCTCTTCCCCGGCCGCGACATGGAGTCGCACAACGACGATAAGCTGCACAACCACGGCACATCGACGATCAAGTACGGCCGCGGAGCGGTGCTGACGGTCGATCTGACCAACCGCTGTAACATGATGTGCGATCCGTGCTTCATGGACGCCAATCAGGTCGGCTTCGTGCATGAATTGAGCATGGAAGACGTGACTGAGATCCTCGACAACGCCATCCAGATCAAACCGCGTCGTCAGATGTCGGTGCAGTATTCGGGCGGTGAGCCAACGCTCAGCCCATACTTCCTCGACGCAGTGCGTTACGCACGTAAAGTTGGTTACAACTCGGTGCAGGCCGCGACAAACGGAATTGAATTTGCAAAGAGCAAAGAGTTCTGTAGAGAAGCTGCTGAGGCGGGATTAAGATTT
>JANPDK010000178.1:0-5371 GCA_031431415.1 Acidobacteriota bacterium
TGCTCGCCTCAACGCCGCAATGGCCTCGTCAAACCGTTTCGTCGGGTAAAGCACATCTCCGCCGAGCCAGTGATAGGCAGTCGCGTAGTTCGGATCGAGTTCGATGGCCCGGCGGATCTCCTTTTCCCCCGCAACCCGATCGAATTCATAAAAGGTAAAATACGCTTGGAGGGCCGCGTGTGGAGCTGCCAAGGAATCGTCCAGTTCTAATGCCCTCAAAGCAGCCGCTTTTGCCTGTGGCATACTGTCTTTTGCTGAGGCGACGTTATACTGCGAAAAAAGAACGTACGTTTCGGCCAAAGCTGCATAAGCGAGTGCGTAGTTCGGGTCTTTCTCGATCGCTTGCTTGAAAAATTCAGCGGCCTGCTTGAGCGACACGGTGGTTCGCTTGTTCCAGGAAAAACGGCCTTTCAAGTAAAGCTGATAGGCTTCGGGGTTTGCCGTGTAAGTCTTTTCGACTTTGGTTGCATCCGCGCCCGATAATTTTGATTTCAGTTTGCTTGAAACATCGCGGGCGACCTCGCTCTGGAGTGCTACGAGATCAGAGCCTTTTCGCTCGTATTTATTGCCCCAAATCGTGTTCTCCGTCAACCCGTCGATCAGTTCCACGCTAAGCGTCAACTGATCGCCCCGCTGCATGACGCGGCCGGTCAGGATCGCCTGAACGCCTAATTCAGAGGCCAACTTTTTCGGATCGATCTCTTTACCTTTATACCGAAAAACAGATGCACGAGCCTTGACGCTCAGATTTGGGACCTGCGAAAGGCTGTTGATCAGGGTCTCGGTCATTCCGTCCGAAAGATATTCAACATCCGCATTCCCGCTATCGTTGACAAACGGCATTACGGCGATCGATTCGATCTGTTTGGTTGGAGCGAAATATTTGTAGCCAAAGAATCCGCCGAGAACGATGACCGCAAGTGCGAGCGGAGCAAAAAGCAGCCGTTTATCAAAAGCTTTTGCTTCTGGAACTTCGACAATATCCGACGGCAGAATAGCGGTTTGATCGGTCGTGTGAATCTGAGCCCGCGTCGGAGCTTCGCCCGGGGCAGCGGTCGAGTGCAATATCGCCGTCGCCGGCTCGTCCATCGACGCCGGGCCAAAGAGCAATTCGGCTCCGTCATCGAGACAAAAGCTCATCGAATCGTCGTTGTAATTCCTACCGCATTCAGGGCATCTTTTCATAAGCTTCTTAATGTCGCCGCTGCTTCAACATCCATTCGATCAGATCGGCGCGAGCATAGGCCGGGTCCCAGGCATTGTGCTCGACGCCGGGAAACTCGGTGTACTGGACATTTGCCCCGATCGATTTGAGCGCAGCCGCCATTTTTCGCGATTCCTCGACGGTTACATTCTTGTCGGCATCACCATGAAAGATCCACACCGGGATGGTCGCTACTTTTTTTGCGATGAATGCGTAGGGATCGCCGGCGTCAGCAGGTGCAAGAGCAGGATAGTCGATGCCACTCGTCGAGCCCTTGAACTTAAAAATAAACCCGCAGACGGGAACGATGGCGGCAAAGCGTTCGGGATAGCGGGAAGCCAATGACCATGTTCCGTTTCCGCCAGCGGAAAGGCCTGTAAGAATGACACGGTTTGGATCCCCATTGAATTCTTTGATCGCCATATCGAGCTCCGCAATTGCGGCCTGACCGCCTTCAAGCTGCCATCCCGGCGTTCCATCCGCGTGGGCCTGGGGAAAAATGACAATTGCCGGAAATCCATTCGGACTCGAGCGGATCGCGCGTCCAAAACCGCCTTCAGTTGGACGAATGCCATCGTTACCGTACGTTCCGCCGCCGTGTAGAGCGATTATGACGGGCCACATTTTTGAGCGAGTGAATTCACGAGGTACGAATACCTGATAGCGATACTGGTTCTTATTCACGACCACCACCCGATCCAGAAATCCCGTCTCTACTTTCTGAGCCGCTAGTTCCAGGGGTGAAAAAATAGCCAAAAACAAGAAAAATGTCCGGAACAAGATTTTTTGGTTCATAAATTTCTCCGATCGGGCCGAAGAGCATTTCGGTTGACTCTATTCGGGAAAACCGGCTTTTTTCATAACTCCTTTAAAGCGCGGGTCGTCACGCAATGGGTCCATAAATGGGTCGACCTTCATCTGGGCCGTATGTTGATCTTTTGTTTCGATCGCGTCGTTCAGCGTGGCAAAGGCCTTATCTTTCTCGCCCAACTCCGCAAAGAAAGTTGCGACAAAAAAGGGATAGAGTTTTAGCCGCGTTCGGTCCCCGGTGATCTTCTTGAGGAATCCCTGCCAGTCGCCGCCCGTAAAACTCTCCCGGATAAACTTTGCTGCATCAGGCTCGCCTCTCGAATCCTGGACTTTGGCAAGTTCTTCGACAGCCGAGGCATAATCCCGCTTCATACGATAAACGTAAAAAAGCTGTAAATGCGCATACCAGAAATTTGGATCGAGTTCGATGTTCTTTTTGCTCAGCGTTTCGCTTTCTTCATATTTTCTTTCAAAGAAAAGCAACTGCGCATAATTGAAGTTAGTTATCGGTGACAAGGGGTCGATCTCCAAAGCTCGACGGGTGGCGACGCGGGCTTCGTCGAATCTGCCCAGCTCGTAAAGATCCAAACCGTACCGACGATGACCTTCCATATAATTTGGGTTGAGTTCAGTTGCACGTTTTTGCTCTTGTATCCCGCATGCAAAATCGTGGTCATAGCCCAAACAGATGGCTCCTAATACCGAATGCGGCTCAGCTAAGCTCGGATCCAATTCGATGGCTTTCAGTGCGAGTTCCCGGGCCTTGGGGACCACTTCATTTACCTGCGGGTAACTGTAAAGTGCGAGGAACCAATTTGCCTCGGCAAGGCCGGCGTATGCCAACGCGTATTTTGGATCGAGATTAACCGCTTGTTGATAATATTCGATCGCCTTCTGAGCATCTTTTGCGGTACGTTTACTCCCGTAGAACCGCCCTTTCAGAAACAGTTGATACGCCTCGTTATTATCCGTGTACTTTTTGTTTATCCCCTTTGCATCATCACCTGAAAGCTTTAATTGCAGCTTTTGCGTAATTGTCGCCGCGATCTCACGCTGCGTCGCCAGCAGGTCTGTCATTTTGCGGTCGTATTGCTCGCCCCAAAGCAGTGTGTTGCTTCGCACATCGACCAGCTCGACGCTGATCGTCAGGTTGTCCCCGATCTGCGCAAGCCGTCCGGTCATCACCGCATCGACACCTAGCTCGCTTGCGATCTTTGCGACATCCGTATCCTTTCCTTTGTAACGAATAACCGCACTCGTCGGACTAACCTTCAGGTTCGGAAGCTGCGAAAGCCGATAGATCAGCGACTCAGCCAAACCGTCAGAAAGATATTCCGAATTTGGGTCACCGCTCTTATTCTGAAACGGCAGCACGGCAATTGAATTGATCGATCCGCCGCCCGCAGGTTTGAAATATCGATAGCCGAAGAATCCGCCAACCAAAAGAACAACTGCTACCGCCGCAGCTATCAGCGGCTTCGCCGCTCTATTTGCGGAAAAGCTATGCTTTTCCGACGAGTCACTCAAATTCTCTTGAGGCTCCGCCTCCGCTCCGCGAGGGAATATAGCGGTCGCGTCAGTTGTATTGATCTGCGCTCGAGTCGGGGCTTCGCCCGGAGCGGCCGTCGAATGCAGGATAGCCGTCGCCGGTTCGTCCCCACCCGAAGCCGACGCCGGGCCATAGAGCAACTCCGCTCCGTCATCAAGACAGAACATCATTGTATTGTCATACTCGCGACCGCAGTCAGGGCATCGTTTCATATTTTCTAGACTTTATCCCGGCAGACCCATTCGCCGCAAAGTATCTTCAAAACGGGGATCGCTGCGGTATTCGTCCAGATACGGATCGATCATGAACCATGGCAGTCTGACGGAGCGTTCCTCATATGCCTTCTCGAGCCATTCAAAAAAAAGTTCCTTCTCACCCAAACCCGCATAGATCTTGGCAAAGTTGACCGCTGAGATGTATTCCGTCTTCCGCTGCTCCTGAAGGGCGGCAAGCACCTCACGAGCCTCCTCGATGAGGCCGGCAAGCGCAAATACGCGGCCAAGTTCCCCCTTTATGTGCGGCCCAAAGCCTGATATCTTAATACCTTCCTGAAGTATCGCGATCGCTTCCGTGCAGCCCTTTTCCATCGCGTATGCGCTGCCGAGAGCCCAATATGCGAAGAAATGGTTCGGACCCATCTCGATCGTCTTCAGGGCCTGGGCGATCGCTTCATCATTGCGGCGAGCCAGGTAATACCACCATGCGAGCGCACCGCTGAAAATGAGAGCAAAGGGTTCCAGCTCGACCGCATGTTTTTCTGCTTCGATCGCCTCATTTATCGATCCGAGCAGAAGCAGATTCGACGAATGCAGATGATATGTCAGTGCATTCTTGGCGTTAAGCGAACGGGCCTTCCAAAAGTGCTCCTCTGCCGTCGCGAAGTCCCATTCGTAAATCACATAACAGAACGCGACCGATGTCTGGGCTTCGCTGAGGGTATCGTCCAGTTCAAGGGCTCGAAACGCCACGTTGCCTGCTTTGACCTTTGCTTCCGCGGGTGAGAGAGCCTCGTAAAAGCCGAAAAATGTGTAGCAATCCGCAAGCCCGGAAACCGCTAGAGCGTACTCCGAATCGATCTCGATCGCCTGCTCAAAACATTCGACAGCTTTTGTAAATCCTTCCGGCGTTCGCTTGTAAAAAAAGAAACGACCACGGAGATACAGTTGATACGCTTCGGCGTTATTCGTATAACGCTTTAGTACCGCCTCCTTCGCATCACCAAATAGTTTCAGCTTTAACGCGTCCACTACGGCGAGAGTGATCTCATCCTGCACGTCAAAAATGTCCTTCATCTCGCGGTCGTATCGCTCGGACCAGACCTGATAACCGTCAGCTGCGTTAATTACCTGAACGGTGATGCGAAGGCGATCCCCGGACTTTCGGACGCTTCCTTCAAGCACCGTCCTGACGCCGAGCGTTCTTGCGATATCGGTCACGTTCGTATTCTTGCCCTTAAATGCAAAGGCCGACGTGCGGGCCGCGACCTTGAGACCATCGATTTTGGCGAGAGCATTCAGCAACTCCTCGGCCAGGCCGTCGCAGAAATACTCGTTCTCGATGTCGGCGCTCAGATTTGCAAACGGCAGTACCGCGATGGAGTTGACCGTTTCGGCGGACGCCATTCGATTGGACGAGAGTATCTCGGTCTTAGCTTCACCAGACGGGAACCCAATCGCTATCGCTCCCGGTTCTGACAATATCGCCGTCGCCGGTTCATCTGACGACACGCCAGCCGTCGCCGGCCCTGCGAGCAGCGCATTTCCATCGTCGAGACAATACAGCAGCGTGTCGTCGTAATAATCGCGTCT
>JANPDK010000179.1:0-12939 GCA_031431415.1 Acidobacteriota bacterium
CTCGAAAACCGGTCACCCCATCGGTGCCCGAAAGATTGAAATTCGGAAGAAGAAGCTCGCTTCTCCTTCCGAATTTCAAAAACAACAAACCGGACATCTAACGTGCTAACTAATCCGGACATCTGTACTTGCTATTAACACTACATCTTCACCGGCACTTCAATTCCGAGCGTATCAAGCGCCGCCGTCAACGAACGGCGGGCCATATCGGCGACCACGACCAGCAATGCTCGTTTTGTGTCGTCCGTTTCGGCGATGATCTTGTGGTTGTGGTAGAAAAGGTTGAATGCCCTGGCGAGCGTAAATGTATATTTTGCAAGAATGGCGGGTTCGTTGGCGGTTGCGGCTGCGTGGACGGTTTCGTCGAGTCGAGATGCGAGGATAGCCATTGACCAGATGTCGGTGCCGGTTTCGCCGTTGAGAATAGCGTCGATCTCGGATGAGTCGCAGGCTAGCAGCCTGCGTTCCGACGACTCGACGCTGTTGTTTTCATCTAGTTTGCGGAAGATCGAGTTGGCTCGGACGGCAGAATACTGGCAGAAACAGCCCGTTTCGCCCTCAAATGATAGGGCTTCGTTGAAATCGAAGACAATTACGGTGTTTCGCGTGAATTTGAGCAGGAAATAACGCAAGGCACCCACTGCCAGTTGGTGCGCGATGTGTTGTCTTTCCTCGTCGGTCGCGTCGGCGTGACGCGATTTGACCTCGGCCAGGGCTTTGGCCTCGAGGCGGTCGATCAGGTCGTCGGCCTTTACGCCAAGGCCTTTGCGGCCGCTCATTTCGACGAATGGACGCTTTCGGTCTTCGTCGGAGAGAGCGAAACCGAGTTCTCCGGCTGCTGCGGGCGACAACGCGACCATTTCGTAAGCGAGGTGAATGCTCGCCTTTTCACCACGCTCCGGCGAGATTGCCGCAACTCCTTTTCTGACAATATCTTGCGGATACGACTGGCGCGTGTCGATCACGTTATAGATCGTTTCACCGCCGCCGAACGTCGGGACGCTGGCACCTCGCAGGCTGGCAGCCTGCGGTCCGACGGTAATCCAGACATCTTGGCCATCAGCATATTTGTGAAAGTGTTTATAGTTGAAATCAAGGCCTAGGATGCCGAGTTTCCACATCTGATAGGCGATATCTTTGCCTGTGTAAGTTACTGTTCCGTTTGATCTTACGAGGATCTTATCGCCCTCGTTGTCGTCGTCGCCGGTGTGCTCTTCGAAAGGCATGACCCAGCATCCGGCTTGTTTTCCTTCCGATTCGTAGTGAATGACGCCAAGTTGTTTCATCTGCTCAAAAGCCTTATCCCAGAAATGCAGATGCAGGATCTCAGATTCGCGCGGCAGCAGGTCGTAGCGGATCGAGAGGCGTTCCATGGTGTCGAGGATGCACTCGACATTTCGGGTGGCGACAAAATCAGCGAGTTCAGCCGTGTCGTTGCTGCCTTCCTCTATCAGATGCAAAACTTCGGCTCGTTTCGCCTTAAGCTCCTCGTTAGTTTGATACTCATGCCCGACTTTCGCATAAAGGTCCCAGCAATAATAATCGAACGATCTGCCCGATGCGGTAAGTGCTCTATTTAGGTCTTTTATAGCATCTAAATTCATGTTTTCAATGAATATAAAACCAACCACAACATCGGCAACCTGAACGCCCGTATTGTCAATATAATTCTGAACCTCGACCTGCTTTCCTGTCGATTTGAGAATCCGTTGAAATGTGTCGCCGAGAACCGAATTTCGCACATGCCCAATGTGCGCAGCCTTGTTTGGATTCACAGAAGTATGCTCGACGCAGACCTTTGCTCCGGCAATTCCGGCATTCGGCAACGGATCGGCGGCAGCATTTTCTGCGATGAATTTGGCTCGGTCGAAGAAAACATTTAGGTATCCAGCCCCGGCGACCTCGGCTTTACCGACGAAATCGAACGATTCCAACACACTTTTCAGCGTTTCGGCTATCTCACGCGGGTTACGCTTCTCGCCGGTGACCTGTTTTATCTGTTTTGCAAGCTCAAAGGCAACTGGGAACGCGATATCTCCAATCTCCGTCTTTGGCGGCGTTTCGGCGGCGAACGATCCGATCTCGACGCCAAATTGAGCTTTCGCGGTCTCGATGATCGCCGTGCGGAGCGCTTTTTGTATTTCGGTGATGGTCATTATTCGTTAAATCTTTGCAAAATAAACGCTAATTATAGACTTTTGCGGTCGCTCAAAGCAAAGACTCGCCCGCACCACCGACTTTAGATTTCGCCGCGAAAACGCTAGAATCAGACGTTACGGATAAGCTGTGGTTATGGCAAAAAAGATAAAGAAAAAGATCGATCTGAAAAAGATTGCCGAGGGGGTAAGGCTTATGCTCGAAGGCATGGGCGAGGATCCGGATCGTGACGGTTTGAAGAAAACTCCGGAACGCGTAGCTGACTTTTACGTTGAATTGACCGAAGGCATGTGGATCGACGCTTCTTCGCACATTGTGCCGCTACCGGGCGACAGCCACGACGAAATGGTGATCGTCAAGGACATCTCGATCGCGTCTGTGTGCGAACACCATCTCGCACCGTTCACAGGCAAATGCCACATCGCCTATATTCCCAAAAATGGCCGTATCATCGGACTGTCAAAGCTGGCACGGATCGCGGAGGTATTTGCGCGCCGGCTACAGGTGCAGGAACGCCTGACACAGCAGATCGCACAGACCTTGTTTGATAATCTCGATCCGATCGGGGTAATGGTGGTCATTGAGGCCGAACACACGTGCATGACGCTTCGCGGAGTAAAAAAACCGGGTGCGGTGACGATAACGTCGGCGGTCTTGGGCGGATTCAGAAAAGACTCGCGAACGCGGGCCGAGGCGATGTCGTTGATAAAAGGCTAGAGAATGGCAGGGACTTTTTACATAACAACCCCGATCTACTATGCGAACAGCCTGCCGCATCTGGGCCATCTGTACACGACGATCGTGGCGGATGCGGTGCGACGGTACAAGAAACAGCGTGGTTTTGACACGTATTTTCTGACCGGGACGGACGAGCACGGTATAAATATTCAGCGTGCGGCAGAGAAAAATGGCCGGACGCCGCAGGAGCAGGTCGATGTGATCGCGGGCGAGCTGAAGCGGATGTTTCGCGATTTTCGGCTCGATACCGAGAATGGCGGTTACGACATCTTTATGCGGACGACCGAGCCGTTTCACTACGAAGGCGTCCAGCATCTGTGGCAGCAGATCGCCAAAAACAAGACGCCAAAAGGGAACGACACGATCTACAAAGGCTTTTACGAAGGCCTGTTCTGCGCCCCGTGTGCCGAGTTTAAGACCGAGGATCAACATTACACGCCCGAAGGCTCGGAAATACCGTACTGTTTGATCCACGAAAGGCTTCTCGACAAGGTTGCTGAGGAAAGCTATTTCTTCCGGCTTTCGGATTATGATGAATTTTTGATCGGTCTGATGGAGGGCGATCCGAATCTGGTGCGACCGGAAGGCAGAAGGAATGAAGTTTTGTCCTTTGTTCGTGGAGGCTTGCAAGATCTTTCGATCAGCAGACAAAAATCGTCTGTGTCGTGGGGAATTCCGGTTCCGGGCGATGAGAATCATGTGATGTACGTCTGGATGGACGCTCTGACCAATTACATCACGGCTCTCGGTTACGGAAATGCTGAAAAGGCGTCGGTCGGGTTTGAGAAGTACTGGCAGAATGTCGTGCATTTGGTAGGTAAGGACATTCTGCGGTTTCACACCGTCTATTGGTTCTCGTTCTTGAACGCGGCCGGATTACCTTTGCCAAAGATGGTTTTTGCTCACGGAATGTGGCTCGATGCCGATGGCAGAAAGATGGGTAAGACAATGGGTAACGTGATCGAAGTTGATGTGTTACATGAACATTTTCAGGTCGACGCGTTGCGTTACTTTGTGCTGCGGGACATGGTCTTCGGACAGGACGGGAAGTTCGGCTACGAAAATCTGATCGAGCGTGCGAACGCGGACCTCGCAAGCGGCTTGGGCAATCTCGCAAGCCGGACTTTCTCGATGGTCACCAAATACCGCGAAGGCCTGATCCCGAGCGGCAAGATCGCCGAGGAGAATTATCTCAACGCCAAACGCGCCGGCGTCAGCCCTGACGATCAGGAACTTGCCTCGGTGGTCGAGCATGCACGCGATGAATTCGTTCGACGGTTCGATAATTTCGAGTTCAGTCTCGCTCTCGAAACCGTCTGGACGGTGATCGCCCGCGTTGATAAGTTAATATCTGACTCGAAGCCGTGGGAGCTAATTAAAGACGATAAACAAGTTGAGACGCTCAACGCAGTGCTCTATCGAGCATGTGAAACGCTTCGATGGCTGTGTATTCAGCTTTATTCCGTGATGCCCGAGGCGGCAAAGAATATCTACAGCCAGATTGGCTTGAGCGAAGATATCGCCGAGCTAGATCCAGCAGAACTAAGATGGGGCGAACTAGTGGCCGAAACTAAGATCGGCGAGACAATTGGAGTATTTCCAAGAATTGATAAAAGCAAGGTTATGAATGAAATAGAAGAAAGTAGTCAGCAGTCGGTAGTCAGTAGTCAGAATGAAGGGCCGGAGGTTGGCGCCGTCGTGTCAGAACCGGGAGCTATAGCGACTGGGTCGCCTGTGGTGGCAGAGCAGGCCGAGGTAGAGGTCGAGCTCGACAACTTCATCACCATAGATGATTTCTTAAAGGTCGACCTCCGCGTCGGTGAGATCAAGGTTGCCGAACGCATTCCGAACGCTGACAAACTCCTCCGCTTCGAGATCGATCTCGGCGAAGCCGAACATCGCCAGATCCTCGCAGGCCTCGCCGAATACTACGAGCCCGAAACCCTGATCGGCCGCAAAGTCGTCGTCGTCGCCAACCTAAAGCCCCGAAAAATGCGTGGCCTAGAGTCCCAAGGCATGATCTGCGCCGCCTCGCTCGAAGACAATTCCGGCCCAAAACCTGCTCTGGCGGCGTTTTTGGAGGATGTGGAGATCGGGGCGCGGTTGAAGTAGGACTAATACAATGAAAGCACTCTTAGGTTTCATACTTCAATTCAGCTTCGGGACTATGGTGAGCGTGGGGCAGACGGCACCACCTGAGCCATCTGCGTCCATAATCTATGAGCCGCCCCAGCAATCTGAAATAAAGGAGTCTGTATTTGATGAGTGCGGATATGCGATCTCATTTGGAGGCTCCGTTGTGGTGCCTAATCGAAAGGACGGATGCGTCGGCTTGTCCATTAGACGGAAGGAGTCTTTGGCGGCTTTTACAATGATACGTTTCAGCGAGGAGGATATGGCTAAACACCCGCTGGCAGAAATTTACTCTCGTCTCAAGGAAGTACACGGTGACAACGGGAAACTTGGCCTGGTTGGCGAGAAATTCACTGATTGGTTCGATGGTCGTGAAGGAATTGATTTATCTTTCACTGACGGGACCCGGTATTGTCGAGTTCGAGCTGTCTTCAAGGATAAGGTACTTTACAAACTATATATTGATGTTACGAATTGGAATTTCTTGAATAGCCACCACAAGAAAATCGCGGCTGCGTTCGAGAGCGAAGCCGACCGGTTTTTCAACTCACTTCGACTTTTGTCGAAATAGTCAGGGTGGACACCAGGAGCCAAATGAACTTCATCGATTCCCACTGCCATATAGACGGCGAACAGTTTGACGAAGATCGCGACGAGGTTATTCAGCGGGCTCGGGAGGCTGGGGTTGTGGCGATGTTGAATATTGGGACGGGCGATCCGCATAGCGATGATTTTCGGCGGGCGGTGGCGGTGGCGGAGAGGTATGACGGGGTTTATGCGTCCGTCGGGGTTCATCCGCATGATGCGAAACTTTACGATGACGCCGCTGAGGAGCATTTAGTTGAGCTGGCGAAGAGCGAGAAGGTGATCGCCTGGGGTGAGATCGGGCTGGATTATTATTACGACCACTCGCCGCGGGATGTGCAGCGGGACGTTTTTCGGCGGCAGATATGGACAGCGAGGTCGCTAGATCTGCCGATCATCATTCACAGCCGCGATGCGGATGATGAGACGGTGGAGATATTGACCGAGGAATTCGAACGGAAGGCGGACACTCCTGTCCGCAATGAGGACCGCTTCGGCCCGAAGAGTGGTGCTCAATCAGTCTCGTCGGAGGAACCGGCGATTGCGGACAAGAGTGTCCGCGTTCCCGGGATAATGCACTGTTTTGGCGGCACGCCTGCGATGGCTGAGGCGTTGATGAAGATAGGATTTATGATCTCGTTTGCGGGCAACGTGACGTTCAAAAAAGCTGAGAATCTGCGTGATTCTGCTCGCGTTGTGCCGCTTGACCGGCTTTTGATCGAGACGGATTGCCCGTTCCTGACGCCGGTGCCGTTTCGCGGGAAGCGGAACGAGCCGAGTTTCGTGGTTCACACGGCAGGATTTTTGGCCGAGCTGAAAGACGTCGATGTCGAAACGCTCGGACGCGTAACGACTGAAAATTTTCTTTCGCTTTTCAAGATCGAACAACCTGCTGACCTGGTGTAAGCAATACAAGAGTTATCTTCTACCAATTAACAATTTTTCGATTAACAATTTACAATTAGGAAGTATGGCAAAAGAAAACTCATTCGACATAGTCTCAAAGACCGACTACGCAGAGCTTACCAACGCTCTCAATCAGACCGAGAAGGAGATCTCGCAGCGGTTCGACTTCAAGGGCAGCAAGGCGGCCGCTGTATTGCAGGGCAAGGACCTGCAGCTAACGGCAGAGGACGATACGCGTTTGCGGAATATGAACGACATCCTGCAATCCAAACTGCTCAAACGCGGCATTTCGCTCAAGGCTCTCGATTACCAAAAAGCTGAGGCCGCTTCTGGCGGCACTCTTCGCCAATTGGTCAAGATCCAGCAGGGAATTCCGATCGACAAGGCGAAGGAAGTAGTGCGCTTCATCAAAGACGAGAAATTCAAGGTCCAGGCGTCGATCCAGGGTGAGACCGTCCGCGTTGCGGGTAAGGATCGCGACACCTTGCAGGCAGTAATGGCGAAACTCAAGGCCACTGATTTTGGGATCGACATGACCTTTGACAACTACAGGTCAAACTAGATGCAGAAGTTCGCCTCGGTCAAACAAGAGCTGATTCCTAATGCCGCTGCGCGAAGGGTGTTTGGATTGATAGCTCGCGAAATGACGATGGTCGAGGAAGAGTTCGACCGACAAGTGTCGTCGAATATTCAGGTCATCAATTATCTGGGCGACTATCTGCGTGCTTCTGGCGGCAAGAGGATCAGGCCGGCGTTGGTCGTACTGGCACACCATGCGATCGACAAGGACGAGAGATCGGAAAGCGTCATTCGAATGGCGACGGTGATGGAGATGCTTCATACGGCGACGCTGGTGCATGACGATATTATTGACAATGCGGACATTCGGCGAAATCGTCCTTCGGTGAACGCACGGTTCGGCAATCAGACGGCGGTTTTGATGGGCGATTGGCTGTATATGTCTGCCTTCGAGACGACGACGCTCGAACGTTCGCTGGATATTATCGACATCTTGACGCGATTAACGCGGAAAATGACCGAGGGCGAGCTGATCCAATTGACGCGGATCGGACGGCTGGATATCTCGGAAAGCGAATATTTTGACATCCTCAAGCGAAAGACGGCATACCTTTTCTCATCCTGCTGCGAGGTCGGAGCGATCCTTGGCGGAGCGAGTGACGAGGAGCGCGAGGCTCTGCGTGCCTACGGAATGGATCTCGGGATCGCATTTCAGCTTTCCGACGATATTCTGGATCTCACCGCGGACACCAAAGACCTAGGAAAAGCGGCCGGCTCTGATCTTTTAGAAGGTAAACTCACATTGCCGCTGATCTATCTTCTCGAAAAACGTCCTGAGCTTACGTCAATGCTCGAGGAGATAATGTTTGACGGCGAATATCGTGCGATCTCGCGTGAGGAACTCAAATCCGAGCTCGTCGCTAACGGCATGCTCGATTCGATCAAACAGCGGGCTTCGAGCCATGTCGAGGCCGCGCGAAAAAGTCTTGATGTTTTGCAGCAATCAGAGTATCGTTCTTGCTTAGAAGACGTTTTGTCGTTTGTTACGGACAGAACCGCGTAAGCGCTCCGATTTCAAATAATTCCAGAAAAGTAACTTTTGTCGATCGTGTAAGCACATCTATTTCAGTATGTTAGACGAAACACTTATTACAACGCTTGAACAAAGTCTCGACCAGACACGCAATGCTCAGCGGCGTCTGACTGCCCGTCTTCGCGAGGCAGAGGCCGAGGTGGAGCTTCTGCGCATTGAGATCAATGCTCTCGAAAATAGCGCTGCTCAGACAGAAAAGGCGATCCACAGCCTACTTGTCGCTACGCGGTCCGGGTCGCGTTCGACGGGTCTCGGGAATTCGCTAAAGATAGACGATGCTTTCGATCTGCCCGATCGCTCGGTATCGGAACGTGGTCGTGCAGGAACCGCTCATCGTGACTCGCTGCGTGACAATACGCTGTCGTTTCCTAGTCACAGTCGAAATATCCCGTCGATAAACTCAAATTTCGAGCCTATCAGCAGTCGTTTTAACGACCGTACGATCACACAGGCGTGCACACTTATATTGCGCGAGGCGGGCGGTCCGCTGCATGTCAACGAGCTTTACAATCTTCTCGTTGCGGGCGGGATGAAATTCAAGGGAAATAACCCGACCATCTCAGTCGCGGTATCTCTGAGCCGAAACAATCGCTTTCGCAAAGTAGACCCCGGCACGTTCGACCTGGTGATGCGCGAAGCCAATAAAGCCGCCTCGTAATCGGGGCCAAAAATAGAACTAAGGAACCCTCCAAATTCTGTGATGTTGTTTATAACAGACGTTTGTAGGGTTGCTTTTTTTGGCGTCAGGATTGAAAATATGGGGTCAGGTTTAATACGGGAGAAATGATGATCGGAAAACACGACTTTAGGGCAGCAATGTTACGTAAACTAAGCTATTTTTTGATCGCCACGTTCGCAGTCACAGCGTTGGCGGTTGGGACACAGGCCCAAAGAGTAAGACTGCGTTCGCAGATCAATCCGGCCTGTACGGGCGGCGGTAATATCAAGTTTTCTGATATTTTCGCCGATGGCAATATCGCCGTGCAGGGCAGCTATGGTTGCAAAGGGGTGTTTATCTATGACATTTCAAATCCGGACGCACCAGTTTTGGCGTCGTGGTATAACCCGAGCCCGAATCAACAGTTTCTCGAAGCTATTGTTGTGGGTAATCGGGGTTACTTTGGCAGCGGCACCGGCGCCGCCGGTGTACATATTGTCGATTTAACAAATCCTTACAGTCCGGTTTTGCTCGGAGTGGTGAATTCGACGAATGGGAACGGACACAATTTTATTCATGAAATGGTAGTTGTCAGCCAAAATGGTCGCATATTTCTTGTTGAAAACTACAACAGCACGAGCAATAAGACGCTTAAGGTCATCGATATTACCAACCCTGCAACTCCTGTTTTCAAATGGGACTTTAGCCCAATTGACACCCTGTGGGTCCATGCCGTTCACATCCGCGGCAACCGCATGTACACGTCCGGCTGGAATGGCCGCCTCGAGATCTACGATATCTCAAACCTCGCCACTCAGCCGCCGCAATTGCTTGGCTCGATATTAGGTAACTCCACAAACCACAGTGCGTGGACGAGTGAAGATGGTAATTATCTTTACTCCTGCCGCGAAACACTGGACGGCGATTTGCGTGTATATGATGTGCGAAACGCGGCCCAGCCGGTACTTGTCCGTTCGATCAATACCAGTAGCCTTGGCATCAATGCAGTCAGCCCGCACAATCCCGTGGTGATGGGAAATTACCTATACATTGCCTGGTATCAGGCGGGAATTCAGGTTTTTGATATCGCTGATCCAACTTTCCCCAAGCGGGTCGGACAGTACGATACATATCAACCGATGTTCGCTCCTCCCGAGGGCGAGCTTGATAAACTGGCGAACCCTGAGCCGTGGGATGTGGTATGCGGTACAATGAGTTCGCAAAATGCCTTGCCGACGAGCTATGACGGCAATTGGGCGGTCTATCCGTTTCTTGGCCAGAACAAGATATTGGCTGGTGACATGGCAAACGGGCTTCTTGTTCTCGATGCGAGCGCGATAGCGGCGCCTTTGAAGAATAAGGTGTCGGATTTTGACGGCGACCGGCGTACGGACCTTTCCTTATTTAGACCCGGAAACGGCGACTGGGAAATTCAATACAGTTCGGGTTCCTTGACGTTCACTTCAAATTTTGGTCTCACAGGAGACATCATCGTGCCTGGCGATTTTAATGGTGATGGAATTATCGAACAAACCATCTATCGTCCCTCAACTGGCACGTGGTGGTTTAAGAATCCGACCGGGCCGTTTACGGCTGTCCAGTTCGGCCTCGCCGAAGACATTCCTGTTGCGGCCGATTACGACGCCGATGGACGCACCGATATCGCGGTTTGGCGGCCGTCGACGGCGGTTTGGTATATCCTTCAAAGCTCGCTGGGCCTTAAGATCACTAAATGGGGCCTGAGTTCTGATAAGCCCGTTATGGGGGATTTTGAGGGTGACGGCAAAGCTGATATCGCCGTCTGGCGTCCGTCGAATGGAGTGTGGTACGTGCTTCAGAGTTCGTCTTCGATTCCCCTATACGCCGCCTGGGGACTGAGCGGAGACAAGCCTGTGTCAGCTGATTTCGACGGCAACGGCATCACGGATTTTGCAGTTTACCGTCCGTCAAATGGCACCTGGTACGCGCTCGACCCTGCGGCTACTCCGTCGTTTCGAGCTTTTAATTGGGGCATCGCTGAGGACATGCCGATACCGGCGGATTACGATGGCGACGGCAAATCTGACGTTGCGATATTTCGTCCGAGCACAAACCAATGGTATCGCTATTATCCGGCAACCCAGACCTTTGACGTTCGAGTCATTGGCCAGCCCGGCGACACGCCATCGCCATCGTCTGTTCAGCCCAGGTAGACGGGCAGGTAAATTCAAAATAGCTCAAAGTCGGGCAATCGCTTGACTTTGGGCTTTTTGTTTCTATGATTGCAGTATGCAACTGCACCTGACGATCACGAGCGGAACCTTAACGGGTCGCGCATTCGAGTTACAAACTGGCTTCATCACGATCGGCCGCAGCGAAACTTGCAGCGTCCGGCTCGACCCGCTGACCGAGCGGATCGCGTCGAAGCAGCACGCCTTTATTGAGGCACGGTCGGACGGCTTTTTCATCACAGACAATAAAAGCACGAACGGCACTCTCGTCAACAGCCAAAAGATCGAGTCGGCGCGGCTGAATGACGGCGACGAGATCCAACTGGGCTCTAACGGCGTCACGGCGAGGATATCGATCAAAGGCTCGCCGTCGCCAGAGGCCGCTTCACGGCAATTCCAGATCGAGCAGTTCAATCAGGTGGCGGCTAAGGAACCGGTGAATCTGTCGGCTTCGCTCCAAAATTTCGGCCTTCCGAGCATGGCTGCGGTCAAGCCGGAACCATCTAGCACCGGCCGGTATATTGGTATTGCCGTAACGATCTTCGCGATCATCTTTATGTCTTTGATCGTGATGCTGCTGATGTTTGCAAGTGTCGGAATCGTGCCCGCGGTTGTCGCGGCGATCGTCGCATTTGTTCCCGCGACGTTATATCTTTTGCCGCTGATATGGCTCGACCGTTACGATCCAGAGCCGTTGTGGCTGCTCGCACTCGCATTTGCATGGGGCGGATTGGTTGCGGTCATTGTTTCATTCGTCGTAAATACAGTGATCGGCTCGGTCGCTTTTGTGGCGACTAACAGCCCCGAGGCGGCGACATTTGTTGGCGCCGTGATCTCGGCGCCGATATTCGAAGAGGCATCAAAGGGCGTAGGAGTGTTAGTTCTCCTGATATTTTTTCGGCGATATTTTGACGATATTCTCGATGGCATTGTCTTTGCGGGCGTGATCGCTCTGGGTTTCGCGACTGTCGAGAACGTGCTTTATTACGGCCGGGCGGTCGATGGCGGCGGGTTGGCTGGGCTGACGATACTGTTCTTTATGCGCGGGATATTGTCGCCGTTTGCTCACGTTACGTTTACCGCGATGACAGGCATCGGATGTGGTATCGCCCGCGAATCTCACAGTATGGCCGTTAGAATTTTGATGCCGATCGTCGGTTATTGTGCTGCTGTCTTTCTACACGCTGTCTGGAACGGCATGGCGGTGATCGGCGGCCTCGAAGGCTTTGTTGTCGGCTATCTGATCCTGGAAATTCCGTTCTTCCTTATTTTACTTGGCTTCTCGCTCTACGTAATGCGGCGTCAGGGCAAGATCCTCACGGATATGCTCGCTCTCGATGTCGCTCGCGGCCTTATCCCGCAGGAACATGCGACGACGGCGACATCGGCATTCAGCAGTTCGGGATGGTTGATCGGCGGGTTGTTCAACGGACAATTCCGTGCCCGCAGCCGCTACATCCGTGCAATCGGCAAGCTCGGTCTAAGCTATTGGCACATCCAACGAGCAACTGCGGCGCAGGGACAAACCGGTAGCTTTCAACAAAACCCTATTTTGCGGGATGAAGTTCTAAAATGGCGGGATCAGGTCTGAGCAGTTGTCAGTTGTCAGTAGTCAGTTGTCGGCAGAATCAAACTGACGACTGAACTGACCACCGACAACTGTTTTTGGTAGGCCGTGCAGGGATTGAACCTGCGACCCGCGGATTAAGAGTCCGCTGCTCTGCCAACTGAGCTAACGACCCAAAAGCAAGCTGAATTATAGCAAACAGGTAATTTAACGCAAAGACGCGAACCCGCAAAGTGTAGGTAGCACATCATATGTCCGGTTGAGATAGCAGGTGATATGTCCGCTAAGCGGGCGGCGAGGGTAGAGAATGATGATATATGAAACTCTACGCCGGGGCCGCAGTGGAGGCGGCGATGAAAAGACAGGAAATAAT
>JANPDK010000180.1:0-16138 GCA_031431415.1 Acidobacteriota bacterium
GTGATGAGTTAAGAAAAATACTTTTCACTCACCACTCACCACTCACCACTCATCACTCACAACTAAAGATATGGCACATAAGAAAGGTGTAGGATCATCACGAAACGGCCGCGATTCGCATTCGCAGCGATTAGGGCTCAAGAAATTTGGCGGCCAGAGCGTGCTCGGCGGCAACATCATCGCACGTCAACGCGGCACCAAGTGGAAGCCGGGCAACAACGTCGGCCGCGGCAAAGACGACACGCTCTTCTCTTTGATCGAAGGCATCGTCAAATTTGAAGACAAAGGCCGACGCGGCAAATTCATCAGCGTCTACGCCCTCGGTGCCCCGCAATTGGCCCCGAAGGTCGTCGCAGAAGCAGCCGTGTAAGTCAGAACCACTTGCGATAGCGGGTGGTTGAACGCAGATAGCACTCAATATCCAAAAGCACACGTCATCCGGCGTGTGCTTTTTGCTGTCTGTCGTCAAGGTCTTTCTGATACTATGTTTGGAAATACGATTATGAAAAGTTATTACCGAATAATGCTTGGACGAAAAAGCGTATTTGCTAAGGAATGTCGTGAGGGTGGTTTTATTGGAGCCGACTTCGACGTTAGTGAAGACTTGAAAGGCCAACTTCCCGACAACTTTCGTGATTTCAATCATGTTTGGATCCCAAGAATCATCGCTCAGAATCCAGGTACATCAAAGATCGCCGCCGGCCTAGCGGGCGGGGCACTTCACACGATTGCGAAAGGTATTCACATAGCTGACATAATCCTTTCTCCGAATGGCGTGGGTGGCTACATGGTTGGAGAAGTAATTGGTGACTATGAATATCATCCGGGAGAATGTTTGCAGCACCGAAGGAAGGTTAGGTGGTTGGACCGTGTGGTTGACCGTCAGGAATTGAGCGAACCCCTGCGTCGTTCCGCCGGATCTATCGGGACAGTCAGCAACATATCGAAATACTACTCTGAGCTTGAGAATCTTATCGGCGGAATTTCTGTTCCAACTCTTGTCGCTTCCGATGCCGATGTCGAAGATCCGACCGTCTTTGCCCTTGAAAAACATTTAGAAGATTTCCTCGTCAGCAACTGGTCGAACACCGAACTTGGCAAGAATTATGATATTTTTGAGATCGATGGTGAATTAGTTGGGCAGCAATATCCTAGTGACACAGGTCCGATTGACATACTCGCAATTAGTAAAGACAAGACAGAGCTTCTTGTGGTCGAACTAAAGAGAGGCCGAGCAAGCGATGTCGTCGTCGGGCAGATTCAGAGATATATGGGGTACGTACTTCAAGAGTTAGCAGAGCCAAACCAGAAAGTTAGAGGAGTGATTATCGCCCTAGAAGACGATATTCGCATCAGGCGGGCGTTGGCCGTTACAAATAATATTGATTTTTACCGATATCAGGTAAGCTTCAAGCTTTTCAAAGCCTAGATACCAAGAGCAAGAATGAAACCGGGCGAAGACATCATTGAACAAGGCCTCGTAGACCTCGCGCAGGGGCTTGAAACGATCCCTTCGCTATTGGTTTCGATCGGCTCGCCGCGGCTACGACGGGCTGGAGTGTTTATCCCATCCCCAACGTTCGACGATCCGGAGAATCGCTTGTACGCACTTCTTCAAATAGAACATGACGACAACGCACATTCCCAATACAATGCATGGCTTCGCAGATTGGTAAGCTTTGAGCGAGCGCTCGATAGCGAAAATTCCGCTCGCTTAAAGGCTAACTCACAACTGTGAACGGCATTTGGCGCATTCGACGCGAACCGGAACCGATTGGAGTATGGGCATGGGAGGGTTTTCATGCACGATCTCAACCACCATGAATATGTGGCCTAAAGAAATATTTTTTTATCGTTTTTCTGTCGCTCCCCGAACGCCGTGCAAGCCGTGAAATTTTGTTAACGATCCGTTAATATTGCAATCAAAAAGGTTGCCGGATTTTCCACATTTTCGTCCACAGTTTTTCCACATCATTTTCCACAGGATATGCACAGAACACCCGTGTTTATTGGGCAATAGTTAAAGTATTTTCTACTTGACATTGAAAATAACGGGTGTAGACTGGTTTCACAGTCGGGATTGCTTACGGGTAACCTGACCGGCACCGAGAGGTGGAGCGGACGCGGTGACGCGATCGTTTGAGGGCAGAAGGAGCGGAAAGCCGCTGCCTGGTACGCTCGGAGTCGAAGCCGAAAGGCTTGCTAGGGTAGCACCGAAAGGTGAGGCCTGAGTCGCCCGGATAAAAACGGGAGACGCTGAAGGGAAATGATCAGCCTGGAAGGTGCAAAAGTCGCTTGAGTCTTCGGACGCAAGCCTCGTTGCCGGGAACGTAACCGGCGGTGGAGGTAAAGCCACCACAACAAAAACCTAATGACACCGGACGCGAGAGCGTCACAAGGAGAGTAATCAAATTGGGTGTTGACCGGAGACAGCTCCCCGCAGAGCGTCGTCGGAATACAAAATCGGTGGTTCGAACGTGTACATGCGAGAGCCACCAACCCTTTGAAAGGACGCTTCGGCGGCCTCGAAAAGAAAAACATAAGCGTCGATAGCTAGCAATAGTGGTCGACGCTTTTGTTTTTGTTATTCATATCTAAGTGCCTCGATCGGATCAAGTCTCGCGGCCTTCCAAGCCGGCAGCAAACCAAAGACCAAGCCGATCCCAACCGAAACACAGAATCCGACGATCGGAGCCCACAGCGGAATGTATGTCGGCAGGATAAACTGTATCAAGAACGCCAGGCCGACGCCGATCAGGATACCGAGAACACCGCCCAAGGAGGTCAGCGTAACGGCTTCGATCAGAAACTGCGTAATGATGTCCAGGCTCCGTGCACCTATCGCTTTCCGGATGCCAATCTCCTTTGTGCGTTCCGTCACCGAAACGAGCATCACGTTCATCACGCCGATGCCGCCGATCAGCAAGCCCACGCTGGAGATCGCGACCATCAGGATAAAGACCCCGCTTGTGATCGCACCGAACTGCTTTACTATCTCGTCAGAGGTTTGGACGCCGAAGTTATCCTTCCCGTCGGCCGGCACCTGTCGCTGCCGCCTTAGGATCAAACGCATCTCCTCTAGGGCCTCATTCAGCTTGCCGGGCTTTGCCATCGCCATTATGAAGCAATCTTCGTTGGCCGGATAGAGCTGCTTGACTGTCTTAAATGGCAGATAAACTGCCTTATTCTCGTTATTCGGGTCCTCAGCCCCAACGAGAAATATTTCGCGTTCCTGAAGCACTCCGATGACCCGGTAATTACGTCCCTCGATCTGGATCTGCTGTTCAAGAGCGTTTGAGAACGGAAATAGTGTGTTTGCAACATCGATCCCGATAACGGCTACGGCAGCTCGTCTCCCTTCTTCTTCTTCGGTGAAGAAACGCCCTTCCGCCAGATGCGAAACGCCCATGCGAAAGTAATCCGACGCAGCTCCCTGCACGGTCGCATTCGTCATCTCGATCTCTTTATTGCGAACGTTAATGCGTTCGGTAAAAGGCCCCGCCGTAAAATCGACCGGTGACATGAACGGACTAACATAGTCGCAACTGGCACACTCCGCCCGAATGGCGTCCGCATCGGCCTCCGTCAGAGGCTTTCGGGTCCTTTCCTCCATCGAAGGATTGAAATTAAAGCCGGGCTCAAACTTGAACGCATAAACTGCGTTCGTCCCAAACGCCTCGATCTCCTTTGAGACACGTGAATCAATTCCAGAGACAAAAGCTGCGATCACGATGACCGTGGTCGTTCCGATCACAACCCCAAGAATCGTCAAAAACGAACGCAGTTTGTGCTGGCGCAGCGTGTCGAAGGCCATCAGCACATTCTCGTAAAAGTTCGAACGAGGGAAATTCATAAACACTGTTCAGAGTGCAAGCTTTAGCTTGTATCGGCGCCAGAGCATTTACAAGCTAAAGCTTGCACTCTGAACCTCAAAACTAATCCGCCCTTAGAGCCTCTATCGGGTCGAGCTTTGCGGCCTTCCACGCCGGGTAAACGCCGGAAACCAAGCCGACACTGCTTGAAACAAATAGAGCTATCGACACCCAAATAAGCGGCAGCGAGGTCGGCACCGAAAGGCCGACAGCAACTAACTTCGCGATCAAATAGGCGATCGCAACGCCGATCGCTCCGCCAAGTAAGGCAAGCATGGTCGATTCCGCTAGGAACTGCTTCAGAATGTCGCCTTGTTTCGCACCGATGCTCTTGCGAATGCCGATCTCTTTCGTTCGTTCGGTCACGCTCACGAGCATTATATTCATGATCACAATTCCGCCGACGACCAGCGAGATCGACGTTACACCGATCGCCACGACCTGAATTGTGCCGAAGATCTTGTCGCGTAGCTCATTGATCGCATTTGGCGTAACGATCCCGAAATTGTCCTTCTCCGACGGCTCGAGTTTTCGCCGGACCCGCATCAGCGTCCGTGCTTCTTCGAGAGCTTCAGGATAGGTTTCGGGGCTGTCGGACGTTACGGATATCGAGATCGACCGCCGCACGCCGTAGATCGATAGAAATGTCGAAAGCGGCATCGAAACATACATATCGCGGCTCTGACCGAACGCCGACCCAAGCTCCTTGCCTACGCCGATGACCATGAATGTACGTCCGTCGATCTTCATCGTTTTCCCTACCGAGTCGCCGGCGGGAAATAGTTTTTCGGCAGCTTCCGAACCGAGAAAACAGACAAATCTCCTCGTTTCTTCCTCCGCATCAATAAAGTACCGGCCATCGCTGACCTCGATCTTCTCGATCTCCTCGATATTCGGGGTCGTCGCGTTGACCTGAATATTCTTGAGAGTCTTGTCGCCGAATTTGATATCGGCCATCGATCCGGACTTCCCGCCCGCGTCCTTTATAAAACCACCGGCGTTCTTCAGGGCCCGCAGATCGTCAATACCAACGTCCTTGTTGCGACGACGAGCTGCGTTCAATGCCTCGACGCTCGCGTAATCTTCGATAGAATATCTCTGAACGCTGAAGGCATTTGTGCCGATATTGGCAATTTTGTCGTCAACGTAGGCGTTAAATCCCTCGATGAGCGAAACAACCACAATGACCGTGGCTACACCAAATATGACCCCGAGTAGCGTCAGAAACGACCGCAGCTTGTGAGCAATGATCGCTGCAAATGCTAGTTTTAGTGCCTCAAAAAATGACATAGGCCCACAATGGCTGATTCACTTATCTTATCAATTACGCAAACGGTTTAGTATTGTTCCGCACAACAAGAACGCCTTTGCTTAGTTGTTCTCAGCACACTACAATCAGTCGAAGTGTTCTTAGATCGTGTAAAAATTCGAATCAAGGCCGGCGACGGCGGTAACGGTGTTACGGCGTTTCGGCGTGAGAAGTTCATTCCGCGTGGCGGACCATCGGGTGGCGACGGCGGTGTCGGCGGCAGCGTTTGGATGGAGGCGTCGGAAGGGCTGAACACTCTTTTGCACTTGCGTTACAACCCCGAACACAAAGCCGAACGCGGCCGTCACGGCGAAGGTTCGAACCGCTACGGCAAAGACGGCGAGGACGCGATCGTAAGGGTTCCGGTCGGAACACAGGTCTTCGATCCTGAGAATAACGTGCTCCTATTTGATTTTACCGAACCCGGCCAGCGTTATCGAGCGGCAAAAGGCGGCAAGGGCGGTTGGGGCAATTCTCATTTTGCGACACCGACCCGACAGGCTCCGAAATATCACTACGACGGACGACCGGGCGAAGAGAGAGAACTACAGCTTGAGCTGAAACTGATCGCCGATGTCGGACTCGTTGGATTTCCGAATGCGGGTAAGTCGACCTTGATCTCTGTCATCTCGGCTGCGAAACCAAAGATCGCCGACTATCCTTTCACGACACTCGAACCAAATCTCGGCGTTGTCGATATGGGCGATTTTCGAACATTTGTCGTCGCCGACATTCCCGGCCTGATCGAAGGAGCGTCCCACGGACTGGGCCTCGGACATCAATTCCTCCGACACGTCGAGCGAACAAAATTGATCCTGCACCTGGTAGATGTTTCATCACTTTCCGGCCGCGATCCGGTCTCCGACTACGAGATCATCAATCTCGAGTTGAAAAAATACGACCCAAATCTAGCGGCCCGTCCGCAGATCGTCGTCGCGACAAAGATCGATGCCCTCGACGAACCGGAACGACTCGAAAGCCTGCGGAAACGAGCTAAAAAAGACAAGGCACAGTTTTTCGCGATCTCGGCGGTCGCAAATCAAGGTGTCAAAGACCTGGTCGATGCGGTCTCCCGCGACCTGTCCGAACTCGTCAATAACAACGACTCGGAGGGCTAGATGAAGGAGAATATTTTATTAGACAAAAGCTTTGCGTTTGCGATCCGCGTTGTTGGAGCTCATCAACAGTTGGTCAAGGCCGCGGTCGACTTTGCGCTTGCTCGCATGTTTTTGACTAGCGGTACGGGCATTGCGGCGCACTGTGAGGATGCGGTTGGAGGAGACTCAAGAACCGAGTTTGCCTCAAGTCTGCGTCTTGCATACAAAGACGCCCGACGGACACGGCTCTGGATTCGTCTACTCGCAGAAACCGGCTGCTTCGAACCTACGCACGCTGCTAGTTTGCTAGCTGACGTCGAGGAGCTACTGAGGATTATCGGTAGCATTCAAAGAACGACTAAGCTGAACTCTTGAAACGACCCGATAGAAATCAATTACAAATTACGAATTACAATTTGTAATTTACTCTATCGTAATTCGTAATTGATTCGAAACGGCTCTTTAGATTATGAGAATCGCATTTTATGGAGGCAGTTTTGATCCGGCACATAGTGGCCATATTGCCATTGCGGACAAGATCTTAAAGCTATTCGATCTCGATCAGTTCGTCTTCATTCCGGCGTTTCACGCTCCACATAAGCGTAGAAAAGTTCCGACCTCTGCTTACGACCGCTACGCGCTGCTTTGTTTGGCGACTCAGGGACGTGCGGAGATCTCGGTTTCGCGGATGGAATTTGATATGCCGGAGCGGCCGTACTCGGTTGAGACTCTGGGACGTTTGAACGAGATGTATCCGGACGATCAGATCTTTTTTGTGATGGGAGCCGACTCGTGGATGGAGATCACGACTTGGCGGGAATGGGAAACGGTGCTGTCGCTCACCGACCATATCGTGGTCACGCGGCCGGGATATGAGATCGGGTTTGATCATGTGACGGACGAGATTCGAGAGCGGATCATCGATCTTCGGGGAAAAGAAGAGGAGAAGAGGGGAAGAGAGGAAGGGGAGAAGGAAAACAAGATCTTTATCACCGACGCTGTCTCGATGGACATTTCTGCGACTGAGATACGCGAAAAAATAGGAACCAATGATGCCGCCTGGCGAGATGATGTGCCGGACGAAGTTGCAAATTACATCGAAAAATATCAGATTTATAAGTAATGGAAGAAACACAGGAACGGTCCTTAAACCGTGAGACAGTCAAAATAGAGATCGCCGAGCCGCCCACGCCTTTCGCCGAACTAGACCCCGAAGTACAACTCGCAATCAAATGTGCCGCCGACAAAAAGGCGTTCGACGTGATCGCGCTAGATCTGCGCAGCATCGCGAGCTTTACTGAGTTTTTCATCATCGCCAGCGGTTCGAATCAGCGACAGGTCCAGGCCATCGCCGATGAGATCAACGAGCAAGTCAAAAAGCAGCTTGGCACCCGTCCAGTCCGCATCGAGGGTTATAACTCGGCCGATTGGGTTCTGCTCGACTACGGCGATTTTGTTGTACACATCTTCAATGGCGAATCGCGTGAATTCTACGACCTTGCCCGCCTCTGGCTCGACGCGCGCAAAGTTGAGATACCAGTGGATTTGTAAGCGACAGTAGCAGTTGCAGCGGCAGGAAGCGTTGCCGTTTTCTGCCACTGCAACTGTCGCTGCTACTGTTTATGAAATTCCGTTTCCTCTGGGTTGGCAAAACCAAAGATAAGAATTGGCTGGCGCTGCAAGACGAGTATTTTCGCCGTCTATCGCATTTTGTTAATTGCGAGACGGTCGAGGTGCGCGACGGGCCGCCGCATGAAGGCAAAGAAACAGAAGGCAACCGCATCGTCGAAAAACTGAATCAAAGCGCCTTTGTCTGCTTGCTTGATGTCGAAGGAAAGAGCATCTCATCGCACGGTTTGGCAAAAGAGATCGAGAAATGGCAGAACGCGGGCACGAAAGAGATCGCGTTTGTCATCGGCGGTGCGGATGGTGTTTCATCTAAGGTTGCCGAACGGGCTGACTTTAGGTTATCCTTATCGATTCTCACTTTTACGCACGAGATGGCTCGTGTTGTGATGTTGGAGCAATTATACCGGGCATTTACGATAATTAAAGGTTTTCCGTATCAGAAATGAATAAAGCGACTTTGAAGGACACTAAAGAAAAGCTTCTGGCCGAACGCGAGCTTTTAATACAAAAATTGAAGGGCAGCGATCTGTCCGTCGACGATGCGGAAACTCCGGATCCGGTCGATCTGGCTGTTCGAAACTATTCCAAGAATGTGCAGCTGGCGGTTTCCGAGAATGAGAGCAAACAGCTCGCGCTGATCGACGAGGCTTTGCTTCGCGTCGGGGATAACGAATACGGAAATTGCCAGAATTGCGAAAAAGAGATCAACCCGAAGCGCCTGGCGGCCCTTCCATGGGCAAGATATTGCCTCGATTGCCAATCGCTTCTTGAGAAGGGATTGCTCGACGAGGACTAGGTCTCCTTCGTGTTTAGAAAGATCAAAAACTCGGTGATGTCGCTCGGTTATCCGGTCGAGTGCCGCGTTTGTTCGGCCGAGGTTACGGATAGCAGCGATGGCGTCGCATGTGGCGATTGCTGGGCAGGAACAACGATATTTTCCGGAAACGAGATGCTCTGCACCAAGTGCGGAGCTTTTTTTGGCCCAAAGGCCGCTCCGGTCGACGTTTCATGCCATCAATGTGACGAACATTACTACGAGTCGGCAACCGCCATCGGCATTTACGAAAAAGCAATGGTCGCGTCGATCCTGCGGCTAAAGAGCGAACCGGTGATAGCAACACGCTTGATATATCTCCTGCGTCGGGTGATAGACCGCGACGGTCTCGCAGAAATCGACCTGATAATCCCAATACCATTATCAAAACAGCGAATGATAGAGCGTGGGTATAATCAGGCTGAAGTTGTGGCGAGATGTGTCTCAAAGGCGGCCGGTTTGCCAGTCGATGCTCACAGCCTCGTGCGCACGATGCATACACCGATGCATCGGGTTGGGATGGACAAGCGTGCCCGCGAGCTGACTGTTAAGAACGCCTTTAAGGTCGTGCGGCCAAATCTAGTTGACGGCAAGTGCGTACTGCTCGTGGATGATGTCTTTACGTCAGGCTCGACAGCGTCGAACTGTGCCAAGGTACTGAAAAAGGCCGGGGCGGAGCGTGTAATAGTATTGACGCTCGCCCGGGCCGTGATGAAATGAAAATTTTGGGGCCGCTAATGCGGCCCATTTGTGGTGTTTAGCGGACGATCGTGACCTTGCCGCCTGTATATCGCGTCGAGAGCGATTCGCCAAAGGCGTCTGACGTGCCCCGGGCCGCAAGGGAGCCAGTCAAGGCGAGTGAAGTCTCACCGCCTGCCGAGTCTTTACTCACATCGAAACTCACGTAAACGATCCGTACCGGTTCTGATGAGTAAGTTATTGGCTCGATCAGGTCGACCAGTATACCAGTCCGGCCCTTTGCGGCCTCATTAGAATTCACGGTCAATGCCGCCGATTCAAATGCCGGGCCGAGCGCGACGACCGGATTTGACAGCACGGACGGATCGTATTCGAGCGTGAAACCTGTTGCTGCCTCGCTGCCCTGCGAGATTAGTTCGATTGGGATCGTGACAGTCTGTCCGGTTCTGCCCTCGGTCGAACCGATCCTGATCTCACGTCCAAAGAAGTACGCGTAAATGTCACCGAGCAAGGATGAAACGCTTTCAGAAGCTGGATCCGGCGAAGCGGGCGGCCCGTCAGCCCCTGTCAGCGGATCGAGAGCGGCCGCATATCGACGCCCCTGAACGACATCGCCAGAGTTTATCGTACCGTCGCCCATCGTCGCCCTCGGCGCACAATCGGCCCGCTGGCCCTCGTTCGTAGCCGGGTTTGGCGTATCAAGACCCGTCGCAAACCGTCGCAACTGTGTCACGTCGGTAGCGAGAACCGTCCCATCGCCGTCGGGCCTCGGTGCTACGTCGCCCTCAAAACCTGCTGGCGTTGGCGTTGCTGTCGGAGTGCTGGTTGGCGTGGCCGTCGGAGTACTCGTCGGTGTGGCCGTCGGCGTTGCCGTTGGAGTATTTGTTGGTGTGGCGGTCGGAGTGTTCGTCGGCGTGGCAGTCGGCGTTGCGGTTGGAGTGTTTGTTGGTGTGGCCGTCGGAGTGTTCGTCGGCGTGGCCGTTGGCGTCGCAGTTGGCGTATTTGTTGGCGTTGCCGTAGGAGTATTTGTCGGAGTCGGAGTTCCCGCTGCAACTAATCTATCTACCGTTCCGCCCAGGCCGACCACGTAGATCTCGCCTACTTCGTCTTCGCCGTAAGATGAGATCGCTCTTGACGTATCGAGCAGCATGGTTTGCGTATTGTTATTCCAAAGGAATATTTCGCCGGTGCAATAATCTGCATAAACGTAGCTGCCGACCGGCAAAGCACCTCCCGCACCGCGATAAACGTAACCGCCCGTCACCGAGCAGCGGCCGAGAGTATGGCCATATTGAAAGATCGGCGGCGTATGCACGATCGGATTTGCACCGCCCGCACATTGATCCGGGTTGAGCCCTGTACAGTTGGTTCCCTCATACGCCCGCCAACCGTAATTGGCTCCGACCGTGATAATGTCGACTTCCTCGATCGCACCTTGTCCAACATCGGCGCACCAAAGCTGATTCGTTCCACCTAGATCGAAAGTGAATCGATACGGATTTCGCATTCCGATGCTAAAGATCTCGTCGGCTCCTGGGATCGCACCCGCGTATGGATTTGTCGGCGGAATGTTGTAGGCAGGCACCTGACCAACCGGCGTATTGATATCGAGGCGAAGTATCTTGCCAAGAAGAGCGTTAATATTCTGTCCGTTATTTGGCGGGTCATTTCCCGAACCGCCATCCCCCGGCCCGGCGTAAAGATAGCCGTCCGGCCCAAACACTACCGTTCCACCATTGTGGTTTGAGTTGGTCGGATGCAGGATATTGATAATTACCCGAACGGCAGTCGGATTCGCAACATTTGGCGTGCCGACCGGAGTTTCGTACTCGGCGATCTCGATGGAGCCATCAGAATTCCTCGTGTAATAGACGAAGAATCGTCGATTTGTCGCATACTGCGGATGAAAAGCAAGGCCAAGCAAGCCGCGTTCGCTGCCGCTGGTGCTAACGAGGCCAGCGAGGTTGAGAAAATCAGTCGGCGTGGTCGAACCCGACTGAACCACCCGGATCAGCCCGCGTTGCTGCACCACGAACATCCGGTTCGTCCCGTCTTTAGCGTTAACGATCTGAACCGGTGAAGACAGTCCGGTGAGATACGGCTGCAAAGCGATCGACTGGCCAAAAACGACCGAAGCAAACAGCACTATCGACACAGCCAGCCCGGTAAAAATTCCAAATTTTCTCATCATTCCCCTTAGACCATTCCTCAAATCGAAAGATCGGTCAAAATCGGCAGTAACACAAGGTGCGGTTAACAAGTTTAAAACTCTTATCTAAATTGTACCTCGCCAACATTATTCTACGCAACCCTTTTCATAATCTGTATCGTACGTTACGTTTTTTCAACATTTCGTCGTCATTCTCCAGATTTTGCAGCCGCATCGTCACATCAGCGGTCATCGCAAGTTGGCCGCGTGTGCCATTTGTAAAATGAAAATAACCAGCCGCAGCGATCATTGCGGCGTTATCGGTCGAAAGATGTTTCGACGGAAAATACACAGGAATTCCGAGTTTGGCCGATGCCTTTTCGGCGGCTGATTGAAGAGCAAGATTGCATGCGACACCACCGGCGACGATGAGAGTCTTCGGTCGAAGCTCAATGGCGAGCTTTTCGAGCGTGCCGATCAAAGCTTTCACGGCCGCCGCTTGAAAGCTTGCCGCGAGATCTTTTATAGCTTGCGAAGGCTGACCACCATCGGTGAGCGGCTCGATATTGTTTTCACGAATATATCGGGAGACAGCCGTTTTCAATCCGCTAAAACTCAGATCAGGCCGACCGTCCGAGATCTTTGCCTGCGGGAATCTGACCAGCGAAGCATCGCCTTCAATAGCGAGTTTCTCGATGATCGGACCGCCCGGATAGCCAAGCTCGAGCATCTTCGCTACCTTGTCAAACGCCTCGCCCGCCGCGTCATCACGTGTGCGCGACACGACCTTGTACGAACCGGCCTGAGGAACGTGAAAGATATTTGTATGCCCACCCGAGACGATAAGAGCGAGAGCGGGATACTCGATCGGCGGATTTTCAAAGATCACCGAGAAAACATGGCCCTCGATATGATTAACGCCGACAAACGGAATACCGAGCGAGAACGCCAACGCCTTTGCATAACAAACGCCCACTAGCAGCGAACCGATAAGCCCCGGCCCTTGTGTAACGGCGATAGCATCGATATCCGCAAGTTTTATACCAGCACGTTCGAGAGCTTCGTTCACGATCGGGTCGATCTTCTCCAGATGCTCACGCGAAGCAAGCTCCGGCACCACACCGCCCCACGGCCGATGCATATCGATCTGCGAAGCGATCACCGATGACAGAATCTCCACGCCATCACGCACCACCGCCGCCGCAGTCTCATCACACGAACTCTCAATGCCAAGAATCAGCATTTTGATAGATTAACAAAAGAGACGGAGTTCTGCGGGGTCGGAGAATCGAATCACTGATAAACCTTTCTACCAAGTATGAAAATCTTTCCTACAGGCGTAAAATAATATGGAGCGACTGGAAACCTAAATGACTTCTGCACCTCGATCACAATACCGCCTTTCAAAGACCTCGTACATGCAGTTTCTGAGCTGTCCAAATGAGTTTTGGCTGGGCGTCCACCAACCGCTATTGATGGTACAGGCGGAATCGCTCGACTACGCGCATCGACGGCAGGAAGGTTATGAGGTCGAGCGGTATGCCAAGCTGCTGTCGCGGTTTGCTGACAATGATGTGTACACGGTCGATTTTCAGCGGACGTTTCAGACTGCTGACTTAGCGGCGCGAAGCGATATTGTGGTGACCGACAAGGCGACGGATGTGGTCGAGATCTACGAGATAAAGGCTTCGTCGAAGGTCAAAGACGAGCATTACGACGACCTTGCTTTTCAGAAGGTAACGGCGATGCGTTCGGGGGCGACGGTTGGCAGCACTTTTGTGATTACGCTCAATTCAGAGTACGTTCGCAACGGCGAGATCGATGTTGAAGAGCTATTCACGATAAACGAGGTCACCGATACGGTCGATGCGAAACTCGCAGGCACGGAAGCTTCGATACAAGCGGCGTTCGATTATCTAAAGACCGAGCCCGTTCCCGCCATCGAAGACTATTGCCAAGCCAATAAGCTCGATTGCCGCTTCATCCAGTTGAATTTCAAAGACCTTCCCGAGCGAACGATCTTCGAGCTATACACGATGCGTCACGAAAAACGGCGTGAGTTGCTACGCGAAGGCATCATCGATATTCGCGATATTCCGGACGATTACAAGCTATCGGACAAGCAGCGTTTGCACGTAGAAATGGCAAAACTAAGCGGGCCGAAGATCGAGGTTGAAGCGATCCGGGAGAAGCTGGATTCGTGGGAATATCCGTTGCATTTTCTCGATTACGAGACGTTTGCATACGCGATACCGCAGTTTGATGGTTTAAAGCCATTTCAGCAGATGGTGTTTCAGTATTCGCTGCACACGATCGATTCGCCGGGTGCGGAGATGCGGCATTCGGAGTATCTTTCTGACGGTGAGGATAAGCTTTCTCGCTCGGTTGCCGAACATTTACTCCATGCAATGTCGGGCGGCATCGGGACGGTTCTCGTGTGGTACGAATCGTTCGAGAAAACTCGTAATGAAGAAATGGCTGTGATGTTTCCTGATCTCGCCGATTTCTTTAATGAGGTAAACGCCAAGACCTACGATCTGATGAAGATCTTCTCGGAAAACCTCTACGTTCATCCGGATTTTAAAGGCCGCAATTCGATCAAAAAGGTGATGCCTGTCCTCGTGCCTACGCTCGATTACGAGGCTCTCGGCATCTCCGACGGCCTCGCCGCCACCATAAAATGGTTCCACGCCGCAAAGCGTAACCTTCCCGACGCGGAACGCGAAACGATCTTTCAAGACTTGCTCGAATACTGCACGCTCGACACGATGGCGATGGTCAAGATCTACGATGTACTTCGCAAACTCTAACTACTTGTTTTCAATTTTGGGCAGAACGAAATTGTAAGTCACAATTCCGGTGACCTTTACGACCTGACCGCTCAGGGCGTTTCTGCCCGGGTGGCACTCGCAGTTGGTGGTTATGCTGTGATAAGCTACTCGAATAACTTCAAAGAACGAGCCTTATTACTCGTTTACTCATTTAAACCAGAAAAAGATAGTAGAATTTCGATTTGGAGAATCTGAATTTTATGACCGAAATAAATATTCCATCGAGCGTTACTAACGAAGAGTTGATCAAGTTCATCACCGAGGCTGTGCAGACGTGCAAGCCGGACAGCGTTGTGTGGTGTGACGGGTCGCAGGAAGAGTACGACCGTTTGTGTCAGGAAATGGTCGACGCGGGCACGTTTATCAAGCTGAATGAAGAGAAGCGGCCAAATTCGTTTCTTGCGAGGTCGCACCCATCGGATGTGGCTCGTGTCGAGGACCGAACATACATTTGTTCGCGTGCCAAAGGTGACGCCGGGCCGACCAATAACTGGATGAACCCGCTCGAAATGAAGGCCATCCTTAAGAAGAAATTTGATGGCGTAATGCGTGGGCGGACGATGTACGTAGTGCCGTTTTGCATGGGGCCGATCGGTTCGCCGATCTCGCAGTTTGGAGTGCAATTGACCGATTCGGCGTACGCGACGGTCAATATGCGCACCATGACCCGAATGGGCACGCAAGCTCTCGATGCGTTGGGCGAGGGCGAATTTACACGCTGTCTGCACTCGGTCGGGATGCCTTTGAGCGACGGCCAGGTGGATGTTGCGTGGCCGTGTTCGCCGGATCCAAAAGATAAATATATTGTCCATTTCCCCGAAGAGAACTCGATTGTTTCCTATGGATCGGGATACGGCGGCAATGCTTTGCTGGGCAAGAAATGTCTCGCTCTCCGCATTGCTTCGACTCTCGGCCGTGCTCAGGGATGGCTTGCCGAGCACATGCTGATCGTTGGTGTTGAGTCGCCAGATGGACGTAAAGATTATGTTTGTGCAGCGTTTCCGTCGGCGTGCGGTAAGACGAACTTTGCCATGTTGATCCCGCCCAAGGCGTTTCAGGAAGAAGGCTGGAAGATAACGACCGTCGGTGACGACATCGCCTGGATCAAGCCCGACGAGACCGGTAAATTGCGTGCGATCAACCCCGAGAACGGCTTCTTCGGCGTTGCTCCTGGCACGAACTATTCGACCAATCCGAACGCGATGGAGTCGATCAAGTCAAATACCATCTTCACCAACGTCGCTCTTACAGACGACGGCGATATCTGGTGGGAAGGCATGGACGGCGAACCGCCGGCACACGCCATCGACTGGCAGGGCAATGACTGGACACCTGCGAGCGAGGCAAAGGCCGCACACGCCAACGCCCGTTTTACCGCACCGATCACGCAATGCCCGGTGGTTGACGAGAACTTTAATGATCCGAAAGGTGTGCCGGTCTCAGCGTTCATTTTCGGCGGACGGCGTAACAGCGTCGTGCCGCTCGTCCAGCAGTCGTTCAACTGGGCATTTGGCGTTTATATGGCCGCGACGATGGGCAGCGAGATGACTGCGGCCGCATTTGGCAACATCGGTGAGGTTCGCCGCGATCCGTTCGCAATGCTGCCGTTTGCGGGTTATCACATGGGAGATTACTTTGCTCACTGGCTCGATTTCGGCCGTCAGATCCCGGAGCCGCCGCGTATCTTCTCGGTAAACTGGTTCCTCAAAGACGAGAATGGCAAATTAGCATGGCCAGG
>JANPDK010000181.1:0-6529 GCA_031431415.1 Acidobacteriota bacterium
ATGCCCTTACTCCGTGCGGGCTTCTGCAACATTGTCGCGTAAACTAGAGCTATGCTGATGGATCTGCTCGGAAAAGTGTGGAAGGTATTGCCGCGAACTGTGCGGCAGCGGATATCGCGAAGCGTGCAGTTCAAGTTTACAGTTTCGGCGGCGGGCATTATTACCAATGAACGCGGCGAGGTCTTGCTGCTCGATCACTATCTGCGGCCCGACTCGGGCTGGGGCGTGCCGGGCGGTTTTATGGAAAAGGGCGAACAGCCCGAGGCCGCCTTTCGACGCGAGATCAAGGAAGAGACCGGCCTCGAGGTCCGCGACGTCGAGATCCATCGTGTCCGCACACTCGGCCGCCATATCGAAGTAATCTTCACCGCTCACGCCACAGGCGAACCGCAGGCAATCAGCCGCGAGATCCGCGAATCACGCTGGTTCGCGCCTGAGGACATTCCGAAGGAGATGAGTCTCGATCAGCAGTTTCTTGTGCAGAAGGCATTGAGCGGGACCGTTCAAGATTCGGCAGATTAGCCCGTTGAGCATTTTTGACATCGAAGTAGTCCAATGCCGACTCCTTGGCCCAAAATGCACGTTCTTCATCTTCACTCTTAAATTTCGTCAGCTTTCTCATATCTTTTCTCTCCAATTCATCCTAACACGAGTCCAAATTGGAAATGCGCGCGACCGCCGTTGTATAATCGCTTTTACTTTAAGGAGAACTTGTATGGTCGATCTAATTCCGCCGCCTGAGTCGGTGATGAACATCCTCACTAAGACCGAGGCTTATCGCAAAGGGCATTTTATTTATCCGAACGGCAAGCACGCGTCGCACTATTTTCAGATGCCGCTCGCTTTTCGTTATTACGATAATGCACGCATCCTTTCCGTCGGCCTGAGCCGGATGTTTCGCATGGAGAAATCCATCGCCAGCCGTCTGCCAAAAGTTTCGGTGATATCTCCGAGCCCGGGCGGCATTATGGTCGCCTTTGGGGTGCGCGAAGCGCTCGGTGCGGATCAGATCTATTGGGCCGAGATGGAAGACGGCAAGCGGCAGTTTCGTCAGTACATGTCCGATTACGAGGTCTATCCGGCGATCATCGTCGATGACATCAACCGCTCGGGCAAAGCGATCCAGGAAACGATCGACATCGTTAAAGAGGTCGGCACTGAGATCATTGGGATCGGTACGATCGCAAAATTTGATGACGCTCCGAATGAATTTGAGGGCATCGAAGCAAAATCGCTGCTTAGCTTTGACGTGAACTTTTACGAAACCGAGGCTGAATGGCGCTCCTCGCGGAGCGCTTCGGACGCACCTGAGCAGACGGTTAGATTCTAGAGAGGTTTTATGAAATTACCCGGTGGATTGGACATCGAATCGATGATGCGTCAGGCCCAGCAGATGCAGGAGCAGATGGGCCGTGAAATGAAGGAAATGACCGTCGATGCCGCCGCCGGCGGCGGTGCTGTCTCGGTAAAAATGCGGGGCGACTTTGAAGTAGTTTCGCTCACGGTCTCGCCTGACCTGGTAAAAGACGGCGATGTAGAAATGCTGCAAGACCTAATCGTTGCCGCCTTAAATGAGGCAAAACGAAAGGTCGAAGAATCATTGAAAGGCAAACTCGGTGGCATGCTTCCTCCCGGACTCGTTTAAGTGCGGAATGCGGAGTGTGGAGTGCGGAGTTTTTGAATGACTTATATCGATAAGCATCAGAATCTTTAAACCAGAACAAAGCAATTTGCTCTTCGCATCATCAAACTTGTCGAGAATCTTCCGAATACGCTAACCGCTCGAACTATTGGAGGTCAGCTTATTCGTTCCGGGACATCAGTTGCCGCGAATTATCGAGCGGCCTGCCGAGCCAGATCGAACGCCGATTTCATCGCCAAAATGGGTATCGTCGAAGAAGAAACCGACGAGTCAGCCTTTTGGATCGAGTTGCTGGTTGAGGCGGAAGTTGCAAAAGAAACTCGGGTTACTGATCTGCTCGACGAAGCTCATCAGCTAACCGCGATTTGGGTAAGCTCGATCAATACGGCCCGGGGCAGAAAACGCTGACTCCGCACTCCACATTTCGCACTCCGCACTTTTTATGCTGGATTATTCCGAACCCGTCGCCAAGCTGATCGACGAATTCAAACGGCTGCCGGGGATCGGTGGCAAATCGGCGCAGCGGCTGGCGTTTTATGTGCTGCGGCGGCCTATGGCGGAGGTCGAGCAGTTTGCGAGTGCTCTTATCGAGGTCAAGGAAAAGATCGTTTTCTGCGGCGTCTGCAATAATCTCACCGACGTCGACCCCTGTCTCTATTGCTCCAATACAAAACGCGACCGCTCGATAATTTGCATTATCGAAGAGCCGTATAACCTCGTCGCGGTCGAAAAAACCCGCTCGTTTCGCGGCCTCTATCATGTATTGCACGGCACGCTCTCGCCGATCCGCGGCATCGGGCCGGACGAGCTGATGCTGGCAAACCTGCTGCCCCGACTTCGCCCCGAAAATAACGAAGGCATCGAGATCGCGGAGATAATCGTCGCCACAAACCCCACAACCGAGGGCGAAGCGACCGCCAACTACATAGCCCGCCTGCTCAAACCGCTCGGCGTCCTCGTCACACGCATCGCCATGGGAATGCCCGTCGGTTCGGACCTCGAATTTGTCGATGAGGTCACGATGGACAAGGCCCTCTCCAATCGTCACGCCATCTGAAGATATTTTCCACAATATTGTTAAAAAATGTAAAAACTTGTTGACATTCGCTCTTTATTGGATTATTCTGCAGTCCGATGTGATTTTTACATCGGCCACCCACGGATCACCCCCACAATTTCGGATCGCAGAATTGATTCTGACGCAGTTCTGAGTTCGTGCCGCATCAGGCGGACCGGCTCGTTGAATTTGCAGCGGGATTTTTCCACTATCTCCGCATCGGAGCGTAGGGGGAACGCAATGACTGTAAACTTTTATTTTTAAGGAGATAGTAAACGAAATGTACAGAATATTCAGATTGGCCGCGTCGGCGGCGTTTCTCTTGGCGGTGTTCGCGACGGTCGCGGGCGCCCAAACGACCACCGGCACCGTGTCGATGAGCGGTACGGTCTCGAAATATGTCGAGATCAACTCGGGCGGAGCCGTCACGCTCAGCGGTAACTCGGGCGGCGGCGTCACGACTGACGGCACTACCAACAATCCACTCGCGGTGGTCATCAACCTCGGCGAGCTCGGCCCGGCAAACGTCAGCAGCTTTGTCACGGCAAATGTCCCGCTCAAGCTACGCAGCAACGCGGCCTACGTACTCTCGATGAGCGCGACGGTCTCGAGCACGGGCTCAACGGCGAACAAGATCGGTGCAGCTGATGTCGGCTTTGGCCTCGGCGCGGTTACGCGTTCCGGGGTCGGTGTCAACACCACCGGCGCGGATACGAATGCAACATCGGGCGACCCGACACTTGCCGCAAACGGCTCGGTCAACGCTACGACCGGCCGATATGAGTTCACAGCGACGAGGTCAAATCTCGCTGCATTCTCAAGCTCGACTACCGCTCTCAACGGAGCATTCATTATGAACGCGGTGCCCCGCAGCAATGCCAATGGCCTGACGGTTCCGGCGATGTTCGCCGTCAAACCGCAGTTCTATGAGAACGGCACGACGACGGCAACCGTCACCTTTACCGTAACCGCTCCGTAATTTGAAGATGAGTACGTTTCGTATTCCAATTCTATTCATTGCGATCTCGCTCGCGAGCCTGGGCAACGTGTTTGCCCAGGCCCTCGACATTTCCTCCGGCGGAGCCCCGACGATCACTGGCGCAAGTGGTGGTTCAGTGACCGGTAGTGCCAGCGTGCTCAACGACCTTGTCGTCACGGTTAATTTTGGTGAACTGTCGCCCCTGAACACCAACAATATAGTCAAGGTCACCGTCCCGATCGGTGTCCGCAGCAATCAACCGTACAAGGTCACTGTCACATATTCGGGATCTATCAATGCCAATCTACAGGCGATCCAGAAGACCGACATCGGCTTTGGTGTTCGCAATATGCGTGCGATGGGCTCGAACTCGCGGATTTGCACGCTTAGCAGCCATATCTTTTACTCACCGTTTAGCAACGACCCGACAACTCTCGTAACGTTCAACGCCGCCGGTCGTGCTCAGTACGTTTCGGATCTCGGCGATGTCACGACGGCAACCACTATCCTGAGTGGTCCGCGGCTCTCAAACGGCGGCGGCGCGAGAGCGACAAATGACGGATACATTTTCGACGCAATACTCGCGATCACTCCGCAGTTTTACGCCGCCGGGACCACATCGGCGACGCTCACCTTTACGATCTCAGCCGGCCCCGTCGTGCTTTGTTGATATGAACAAACTACTTTTCACATTAATTTTGCTCTTTCCGGTGATCGCAGTAGGCCAAGGCGACAGCATGGCGCTTGCACCGGCTCGATTTGAGCTTGAAATGAAGCCCGGCACCGAGACCACGGTCGTCGTAAATCTCGACTACAAATCGGGCGGCGACCCGACAAAGCCTGCCCGCATCGTCGCCTCGCTCAACGACTGGGATCTGACACGCGACGGCCGAGTCGTATATTATCCGGCAAACACGCGCCCGAATTCCGCCAACTCATGGCTCATCTACAGCCCCGGCGAGGCGTCCGTAATGCCAGGCACGATCCATCAGATACGTGTGACGATCTCGGTTCCAGCAAACGCCGCACCGGGCGATCATCTTGCGGCCCTCATCATTGAACAGCGTCCCGAAATGCTCAAAGCGGAGACAAATCTTCGCCAGATGGTCGTGCGTTACCGAATGGCGTCGGTCTTTTACATCAAGGTCGCGGGGCTGACACGAAAGGGTAATTTTGAGAATCTCTTCGCCGAATCAACGCCATCGGGGATCGTGGTTACGCCTGTGCTCAAGAATGAAGGCAACAGCGTGATCCGCCCGACTGCTTCGATGAGTATCGTCGATGCCGACGGCAAAACGGTCGCTGAGATACAGGGTCTCGAACCGCTCCCGATCCTCGCCCACAGTGAGATCGCACAGCCGATTGTGATCGAAAAGCACCTTGCCACGGGGAAATATTCCGTCAAATATCGCATCGACTTTCAGGACGGACGTCCCGCTACCGAAGGCGTTACCGACCTTGTCGTCCGCACCGCACCGCAGATCGCCTCCGCCGCTCCACCCGCCAAGAAACCGTAACCAATGAAAGGTTTGCGTGCATTTACGATCCTCATTACGGTGTTTATGGTTCTCACCGCGTCGTCCTATGGGTCGACCGACAAACCTTCGCCAAAGACACCTGCGAGGAAGAAGGCTCAGACCGGCTTCGCGGCGATCGTCGTCAACGGCCGCACGCTCAACGGGCCAAACACGTCGGCCCGGACGAGTGGACGTATCGTCCTCCCGGTTGCCGCAGTCGCACGCTCTCTGGGCGATACGATAAATGTTGCTGCGACAGCGAGGTCGGTCACGGTCACACGTCAGGCCGGAATGACCGCAGTTTTTGACGCGGTGCTCGGCCAGATAAGCGAGAACGGAGCGGTCGTGCTCGCCGTATCGAATTCGCGTGAGATCGCATTCACTCCAAATCCCGACGAGATGATGCTGCCTATCGAGATCGCGGCCACATTGCTCGGAGCGGCGATACGATTTGATGTCGCTCAGAATAAGGTTCTCGTGACTCGGGGCGTTTCTTCATCCGCAGTTGTCGAAAGCAGCACGCGTCGAGGCTTCGCTGAACTCTACGAAGCACGCTACGAGTACAACCTCAGCCGCTATTCCTCATCAATAGGGCAAAATCTGATACTCACAGGAACAGGCCGCGTCGGCGACGGACGATTTTTTCTGACCTCTAATTCGAGCGGCGCGATGCTGCGACAGTTTGCACCGAGGAATTTTTCTTTTAATCTCGAACGCCCTAACGGGCAGCGATTTATCGCCGGAGATTTCGGCTCGGGTGCGGCGTTGCCGCTGTTAACAGCGAATGTTCGCGGCGGTTTGGCGAGTCTGCCAGTTGGTGACTTTACGATCGCCGCATTTGGTGGCCGAGCCGATTCGGGGATGGCAAAGCTCGTCGCGAATGGCGACCTGACGGCGGTTGCAAGACCAGGATTTGATACCAACGTTTTCGGCATCTACGCCACTCGAGCCTTCTCCGACCGAACAAAACCGCTCGCTCTATCAGCCGGAGTAATGCGATTTAGCGGCCGTTCGCGAAGCGGAACCCTCGCCTCTTCGAGCGTAAATTACGCCGACAGCCGTGTGCGTGTGCAGGCCGATGTCGGCATCGGGAATTTCGCGCTACTATCAAATGACAGCCGTCGCATCAGCGGCACTGACGTCGCGGTTGATCTCGCTGCCACGTATCAGCTTGCCGAAAATCTATCCTTTCAGGGCCGATATGCACACATCGGCAAAAATTTTCTCAGCCCTCAATCCGGCGTACGCGAACCCGTCGATCTCAAGGCCGCAGGCGTGACGTGGTCGCCGGTGAAATGGCTCTCGGCGTCGCTCAACGCGAGCACGGCCAAGCG
>JANPDK010000182.1:0-18849 GCA_031431415.1 Acidobacteriota bacterium
AACGAACAACTCGACCTCCACTGTCGCGGCTGGCGCACGTCCCGTTGCCGTCGAGGTCAATCCGGCGACGAATAAAATCTATGTCACTAATTTCGACAGCGCGAACGTCACGGTGATCGACGGGACGAACAACTCGACGGCGACCGTCGCGGCCGGCACAGCTCCCGGTGCCGTTGCGGTCAATCCGGTGACCAAGAAAATCTATGTTACAAATCAAAACAGCGATAACGTAACAGTAATTACGCCCGCACCGGCAAGCTCAATTCCGCTTAATACGGCGATTACGCCCCTTGCCGGAAATACGACGACGACGAACGTTACTACGTTCACGCTGACGGCAACTTCCAGTTATTCGCCGACCGCACCGGCGCCGCGGAATATCTATTTCCAGATCGACACCACAAATGGCACGTGGACAAGGGCGACCAATACCGGAAGCACCGCGACAACCCTCACGGCGACGGCGACCACGCCGCCGTTACAGCCCGGCCTTCACATTATCTATTTCTATGCGACGGATGGCTCTGACGCGACTTCGATCAATCAAGCCCGTGCTTCGGAGGAGCCCGAGTCGTCGCCGGTGATAGGCGGGATCAATGCGTACCTATTCCTTGTCAATGCGCCGCCGTTCTCAACGGGATCTGAGGGTGACCTATCGCCGAGACCAAATGGGGACGGCGCGCTGTTGTCAAACGATATTGTGCAGCAACGGCGCTTTGTTTCCGGACTGGACACGCCCAGTTCAGATCCCAATGAGTTTCAGCGCTCCGACACGTCGCCTCGATCCACTCTCGGTGATGGCCTGCTGACTTCCACTGATGTTGTCCAATCTCGCCGATATGTTTCCGGGCTCGACCCGCAGACGGACGCTGGCGGGCCGACCGTGCCTGCGGCCAGGCCTTCGCTTGCCGCGGAGATCGGTGGATCGCTGTTTGGCTCGAAGATAGGGAAGCCGAGTATGTTAAGGCTCGTGAGCGGGAAAGGCGGAGCGGTCGTGGTCGAGCTTGAATCGGGTCGTGAGGTCGCGGCGGTTAGTTTTAGGTTGAGGTACGATGCGGCGAAGCTGGGCAAGCCCTTGGTTTCGCTGGGTGAGCTGCCTGACGGAGCGGTTTTGACGGTGAATGATACGGTCGAGGGTGAGTTGACGATACTGATCGACTCGTCCGGGCCGCTTGGCGAGGTTGGTCAGGCGTTGCGATTGGTGGAGATATCGTTTGCGAACGGTTCAGCGGACGGCTCGGTTGATTTTTATGGAGCGCCGAGCTTGTCGGATGTGTTCGGTGATGAGGTTATTGCGAATGTCCTTTTCGGGGACCGGATCAGATCGGTATTTAGGGGAGATAAATAAAATGACGGACAGGAAGACGACGAAGCGGACGACGGGATCGATGAGGGCGAATTGGCGTACTCTACTCGGCATAGTTTTGATCCTTGGCGTTGTATCGGGCATGTCAATCTGGCAGTCGAGCCGTGTCGCGGCGGGGTTTCACGCGCCGGACGGTGGTGATCTGGTGCAGGAACGTTCCGCAAGCAATGTTCCGAGCGGGACGCGCGAAAAGTTGATCGTAGCCAGCGGCGACGTCTCGATGGAGCTCAAGCTTGATCCGGGAGCCAAGGCGACACGTCTTCGCTTTGATACGGAACGTGATGCGTTTTTTACAGTGATCGCATTCAATGGTGAACTCCGCGGCCCGATGGCTGGCAGCTCGATGGGTCTGATCCCGCAAAAGTCTGTTTCGCTACCGGCGAGACTTGCCGATTCGTACAATCAGCTAGTGATCGAGGCCTTGCCATTCGGCGGGCAGTACGAACTCGTTGTTCGCGACGGTAAGACCGGTTTTCTGTTCTTCAATATCGAGGGAAACACTTACGAGTACGATGCGAATTCGCGTGAAATGAGCGTCAAGAACGCCCGACTGTTGCTTCCTCCCGAGTTTGCGTCCGAGCTAGGCCGCGTTGATGACGCCGGAAAGGTGATCGGCAGCATAACGATCAACGTGAAGATGCGCGCCATAGAGATCACACAGATCGTCGATGGCGAGACCATATCTGCCGTATTGCCGGCCGGAAGCGGAATGGATAACGACAACGGAACCGTGCCAGGGCCGGACGTGATCGTCGGCGATGTCAACGGATTGGCCCAGTTTGGCGTTACAGGAACCACCGTCGGTCTTGCTCTCGGCACCGACTCTTGTAATGCGGGTGTGGTTGACCTCGATTGGTTTCAGCTGCCGAGCAATAATCACCCTGTCATTCCGCAGAACATGTATCGAATGAGCGGCGGAGCTTCTAACAATGAACGGTTCGAGCAGATCGGCCAGTCGAGCGTAAAGCACGCATTTTTTGCTCTTACCGAAGACATCTGTGGTTACGGCTGTAATGGTGTCGGCGCAACGCATCTCGGTTCGGGATGCTCCGATCCGTATGAGGCAAGTTTGAATGCGGGCCCACAGCTTGGATCGAAAGCCTGGATCAATCCGTTTACCGGTGCGTTCCCTCGGGGTGATTCAGCGAACAATCCTAACAACCACGCGGGACACACAGGCGACAGTAATGCCGGCCACAGGATCCGCACGGAAATGGCAGATCTAAATACGACTCTGAATCCCGGTGCAACCTATTACGCCGAAGGCCAGTATGTCACGCCACACGAATATGTCTGGTGCCAGGCTAACCCCGGCCAGTGCAACATGAACAACAACGTCTCGTACCGCCGTTACAACGTCGCAGGCACGACGAGCTTTAGCTTTACCGAAGTCGGAGCTACTCAGCGTCAGAAGGCGGCGATCGAGGCCTGGACGGGTTCTACACGAGTTACGATCCAGCCTGCACCCCTGGCTGATGGCATAGGAACTCTTGCCTATAAGGTTACCAACCCTTCGGCTGGCGTCTGGCACTATGAATACGCCATTTACAATCAGAATCTGGAACGCGGTATCCAATCGTTTTCAGTCCCGGTTGGAGGCGCGTCGCTCAGCAACATTGGTTTTCACGCACCGCCGCAGCATCCGGGGACGTTAAATGACGGAACCGTTGGTAGTGCAGGTTTTAGCAATGCGGCGTGGGCACAATCTACGGCTGGCGGGGCGATGACATGGAGTTCGGAAACATTCGCACAGAATCAGAACGCTAACGCGATCCGTTGGGCAACGCTCTACAATTTCCGTTTTGATTCGGACAGCCCGCCGCAAACTGTGCAAGCGACAGTAGGATTTTATAAGTCGGGTGCCCCGATCACGATGGCCGTTCAGGCTCCGAGCGGCGGAGCAACACCAACGCCGACAAATACCCCGACTGCGACGCCGACGAACACTCCAACGGCGACGCCGACGAATACACCGACGGCGACGCCTACGAACACACCAACGGCGACGCCGACGAATACACCGACGGCGACGCCTACGAACACACCAACGGCAACGCCGACGAACACACCAACGGCGACGCCTACGAATACTCCAACGGCGACACCAACACCGAGCTGTCCATCGACGTTCGTCGTCAATGCCTATGGCGATGAAAGCGATGTACAAGTTGGAGACCGTTTTTGCGCAGTTGGGAACGGTGATTGCACGCTACGGGCGGCCATCGAGGAAGCAAATGCTCTCGGCTCATGCCCGGGTATGATAAATATCGCTTTGGATCAGCTCGGTGGAACAATTTCTCTTGCTACCGCGCTCCCGACGATATTGCATAGCGTCAACATCACAGGCCCTGGTGCAGATCTGTTGACGGTGCGCCGCAGTGCGGTGGGCGGAACCCCTCAATTCAGGGTGTTATCGATCCAAAACACGACGGTAAGGATTTCGGGTATAACGATTCGAGGAGGGGATTGGGGTGGCGGCGGAGCCGGAATTTTTAACGATTTCGGAGGATCGCTGACCCTGAACGACAGCGTAATAACCGCGAACAACGATGCAAACTTCCACGGCGCCGGTCTCTTGAATAAGGGCACGCTTTCCCTGACGAACACCCGAGTGAATTTCAACACAGGAGTCGGTATACGTAACGAGGGGGGCTCGATCGCGCTTATCGCCAGTGAAGTCCAAGGCAACATAGGCAGTGGATTAAGCAATTCCGGCCCGTTTCCAATAAATATCGCAGACAGTGTGATCAGCGGCAATCAGGCTAGTTTGGGTGGCGGGATCTTTATGAGTGGTGGATTTCTAACTATGACGAACAGCACGATAGTAGGGAACAGTGCGAACTCTGGTGCGGGAATCTTTACGAGCGGCGGCACCACTGGAGATACTCTAGCAATATCGAATAGTACTATAAGTGGAAATATCGCATCCAGTGGTTCTGGCGGCGGTATTGCCACCTCCGGGTTGGCTACACTGACAAATACGACAGTCAGTGGCAACACCGCAACTGCGTTTGGCGCCGGAATTAGGATTAGCGGACTCGGCGACGTCACGTTGACGAATAGCACGCTTGCTAACAATAACGGAGGTGGTATTCGCAACCTAGGCCGTGGAAATCTGAAAAACACGATAGTTGCGAACAATACAGTCTTGAACGGAACTGGTGCAGATGATTTGAGAGGCGAGTTTAATTCACTCGATTATAATTTGATCCGAAGCACTTCCAATGCAACTTTTACTGGTTCTACCGCAAACAATGTTACGGGTCAGGATCCGCTAATCGGACCATTAGAGAACAATGGCGGCGCCACCCTGACCCACGCACTTCTCCCGGGATCCCCAGCAATCGATAGGGGTGACAACTGCGTCCTCGACAACTCTTGTTCGCCGATGCTGATTTCTCCGATCACGATTGATCAACGTGGCCCGGGTTTCAGCCGCCCAATTGACGGAGATGCCAACGGTATTCCGATCGTCGACATTGGAGCTTTTGAAATCCAGTTTGCCACAACGCCGACACCTACGAATACGCCGACGGCCACTCCGACGAACACGCCCACGGCGACACCGACGAACACACCAACGGCAACGCCGACTGCTACGCCGGAGGGATTTGAGGGAGATATTGCACCGAGGCCGAATGGGGATGGCGTTGTTTTGGCAACGGATGTAACGCAGATCCGCAGATTTGCGACCGGTCTTGATACGATCAATCCGGCGACGAACGAATTACAACGGGCAGATTCGGCTCCGAGGGATTCGGGCGGGGACGGTCTAGTAAATTCAGGCGATGTTGTGCAAACGCGAAGGTATGCGGCGGGGCTTGATCCTTTGACGAATTCGGGTGGGCCGACGACAGCTGCGGATGAGCAGTTGCGGGCGGTGATCGGTGGGTCGATCTTCGGGGCGAAGGTTCAGGAATTTAATGAAGTACGGCTGGTGAGCGGGAAAGGCGGGGCGGTCGTGGTCGAGCTTGAATCAGTCCGAGACGTCGCGGCGGTTAGTTTTAGGATGCGGTATGATGCGGCGAAGCTGGGCAAGCCTGTGGTTTCGCTGGGTGACCTGCCTGAAGGGGTCGTTCTGACGGTGAATGATACGGTCGAGGGTGAGTTGACGATATTGATCGACTCGGCGGGTTCGCTTGGGTCTATTGGCAAGGCGTTGCGGCTGGTGGAGATATCATTTGCGAATGGGGCGGCGGATAGCCTAGTCGAATTTGACGGTGTGGCTAGTTTGTCGGATTTGTTGGGGAATGATGTTATAGCGAATTCATCAAGTTTGTCTAGGAAACCTTGAAGTTCCCGCAACCCCGGTTTCTTGCGGCTCGCCGCCCTATTTGCGGAGAAGCTTGCTTCTCCCTGGTCGTTGAAAACCTTTTTTCGCGGCTTGCCGCCGTGTCCGCTATCGGCGGCAAGCCGCAGAATTCAGATCTAATGAGCCACGGAGAAGCGAGCTTCTCCGCAAATAGATGGGCAAGCCCGCCGAAGGGGTAGTCCCGTCTCTCTAATCTCCCTTCAAAAAATCAACTGACACGACCTTTTCGGCGATCTGTTTGCCTAAGGCGGCGACCGCTTGGTGGTCACTGTGGACGGTGTATTCGTCGAGGGCCGCTTGGTCTTTGAATCCGGCGACGAGGCCGGTGTGATAGGACCTTTCTAGGTGCAGAATGTCGCGGCCGACTTCGAACGTTTCGATGCAATCGATGGTGTCGGGCAGGGCTGCGAGCATGGCGATGTGCTCGTCACGCTCGGCGACGGTCGTTTCTGGTTTGTATTTCCAGCAGACGATGTGGATTAGCATAGTTGTCAGTAGTCGGTTGTCAGTTGTCAGTAGAAGAATTACTTACCTTATCCGGTTCGCGGCTGCACACAGTACTTTCCAGGTCGAGCGGTCCGTGTCGAAGACGCTGTTGAGGCCTTGTTCTTCCATTGGCGGGTCACCCATTGGTTCGTCGCCGAGCTTCCAGAAAGTTTGCCCTTTTATCGGACGTGCGGAGCCGCCGAATGCCCAGAAATTGGCTCCGGCAATGTTTGGTTTGCCGATGTATGAGAGCATCGTCGCGAAATAGCGGTCGCGGAATTTCGTTGGCGACGAAGGCTCGAACGACTGGCCGTCCCGCGGCGTCCCAAATTCTTCGATGACCAGCGGCTTGCCGAGCTTGCGTGCAACGGCGACGTTTTCGTTGATATATTTCACCGACTCGCTGACGGCGTTGTCGAAGCCCTCGGCCATCTTGCCATTCTCAAACCAACCCCAATTTTTTGGCCAGATGTGGATCGTCAGATAGTCGACATTCGGGTCGGCGTGGATCTCCTCGAAAAGGGCGATGCTCTCGGTCCCGATGCGGCCTTCGTGGCCGATGGTGACGAGGTGGCGGCGGTCGCGTTGTTTGATGAGCACGGCGGTGTCGGCGATAAAGCGTTTGTATGCAATATTTGCTACGGGACGCATCGGTCGCGGTTCATTGGCAATCTCCCAGGCCATTATGGTCGCGTCGTCGATGTAGCGTCTACTGTTTTCGGTGTTGCGGCGGCTCATGACGTACTCGACCTGTTTCCGGTACGCAGATTTGCACGGCTCGCACGAGTAGAATTTTGCGACATTATCACGCAGCTCGTCCCAGGTTGGTTTTTCGGTCAGCCAACGGCGTTCGATCACGTTGTTCCAGATCAGATACTGCTGAAACCCGCCGCTCCATTCCCAGTTGTTGCTGAAAAAGATCACGGCCTTCATACCGCGTTTGCCCATTTCGTCGAGCACGAGGTCGAGCCCGTCGAGAGCGGTCGCGTCGAATTTTCCCTGCTCACTCTGTAGCGGCGGGCCGACACGCGTGATTCCGTTTAGCGGGCCGATTCCTTCGGCCCCGGCCATTAAACGCAGGTTGGTGACGCCGTTCGCCTTTAGGAAATCTAGCTCTTTGCGCAGGCGCTCGATGCCGCGACGTTTGTTCTTTTCGAGGCCGAGGAGCGAGCCGTACCAGTAGTTTGTGCCGACGAAACGATACTGTTTGCCGCTCAGATAAAAGTTGCCGCCACGACGCGAGACGAACGACGTTTGCGCGACGCCATTCACGACGAAAACAAGAACAAATAGAAATGTTAGCAGTCTAACGATCATCTTTCTTCAATCCATTCCCGATCAGCCGAACGCCAAATACATATGCCACGATCACCAGTGCCGGAGCCAGTAACAGAAGTGGCTGGAGCTTTAATTGAGCAATATCGGCCGCCGCACTGAGCATGTTTCCGAGACTTGGCTCCGGCTCCTGCAAGCCGACGCCGAGGAATGACAACGCCGCCTCGGCAAGCAAAAATGCGGGCAAGATCAGCATCGCCTGAGTGAGAAGTGGACTCGCGATGTTCGGTAGAACGTGATGAGTCATCGTTCTGAGCGGTTTCACGCCGGTCGCTTTGGCGGCGAGAATGTAGTCCATCGCGAGCGTTTCTTTAACCAGCCCACGCGCGAGCCGAGCCATTTCGGACCAACCGGTGAGGGCAAAAATTCCGATCAACAAAACCGCCGCCGTAAAAGGCGGCAGTTCGAGAGGAAACGCAACGCGGGCCGCGAGAATAACGATCAGCGAAGGTAGCGAAAGCACCGCATCGGTGATGCCCATCAGCACGGAATCGACAAAGCGTGTCGAATAGCCGCTGATCATACCGATCGTGATCCCGAGCAGACACGCGAGTATTGTCCCGGCGGGAGCAACCAGCAACGAGAATCGAGTCGCTCGAACCAGCCGCGAAAAACGGTCGCGCCCAAGCGCATCTGTACCGAGCAAGTGCAGTTTCGGTGAGTCTTCGCCATCGCCTATCGTCCCGACAAGATGAAGGTTGGTTTCGAAAATTCCGAACAACTGATAAGTATAACCACGCGCAAAAAATGCGACTTCAGCCGAACGCGTCTCATCACGCTCGTATGTTTGAGTTAGAGCGTCCGCAAGTCTATATCCGATGACTCGTGGACGCACGGAGAAATTGCCTTGCGCATCAGTGAAGCTAAGGCTCGAAACCGGGGCCGACGGAGTTTTTCGCTGCTGTTCGCGGTGTTCGTATGGTGCGAGAAAGTCTGCGAAGATCGCAACAATATAGAGCACGGCGACGATCGCGATGCCTGTGCGGAGCGGCCAGTTTTGTTTTCGACGCGGTTTCGACACTATTTCGCCTCCGTATCGCGAAGACGTTTGTCGTTGACTATCTGCATTACTTCGGCGAGGCTATTGGCGAGCCAGACGGCGGCGCTCGCGAAAAGGACGATGCCCATCACGAGCGGAATATCGCGATTCCTGACGGCCGCGACCATCAACGAGCCCATTCCCTGCCGGCCGAGAATTGTCTCGACCAGAACCGAACCCGCGAGCAAAGCTCCGAGGCAAAGTCCGACGAGGGTTAATACAGGATTGAGCGCCGAGCGCGATGCGTGACGCAGAATGACGACATTTTCGCTCAGGCCTTTCGCACGGGCGAGGCGAATATAATCCTGTTTCATCGACGCGTCGAGTCCATCGACGAGCTGAGCCAGAAAGAGCGAGACGAGCGGAATCGCAAGCACGATCGCAGCAGTAACGAATGTGTCGGACACGCTAAGGCGGACAATGATAGTAAGTGCGACCAGGCTCAGCACAAGCCTCGGTGTCGAGGCGCTAAAGAGCACCACTACGTCATTGACCGCCGCCATCCATCGCCATCGAAAACGTACCGCGACAAAGGCAAGCAAAGCCGAGAGACCGAGCGAGACCGCGATCGCCGCCAGACTGACCAGCAGCGTACTTCCAAAACGCGTCGCCACGAGCGGTGCGACCGGCGTTCGAAAATAAAGCGAATTGCCCAGATCGCCGCGAACCGCGTGGCCGAGCCACAGCACATACCGCTCAAAAACCGGACGGTCGAGGCCGTAAACACGACGAAGTTCGTCGAGAGTTTGACGGGAAACTTGTGGATTATCCTGCAACGCCGTGAGCGCGTCACCGCCCGCATTCGACAGCAGGGCAAACGTCACCGCCGACGATATCAGTATCAGGAGCACGCCCTGAACTAATTTTCTGACCAAAAGTCGTAGCATTTATTGAGGACGAACAAAACAGTAGAGCCAGCACCCATTCTTTATCAAATCATGCTGATTTGCAATTTGCGGTCACGGTGCCAATCGAGCACAATACGCTGTATAATGCCTGCCAAGAGGCGAATTATATGGGATCAAATTTAGCGTTTTTGCGGATCGTGTTTGTGGCCGTCAGCCTATTGTTTGCGGTTTCGTGCGGAGCGCCGCCAAAGCCCGAGGGCAATGTGCAAGGCGGAATACGCGGCGGGACGCTTAATTATCGGTTGAGTTCCCCGCCAAAGAGTTTTAACTACGTAATGACGGCTGACGAACCGACAATGCTGACTGCGTTTGTCCTGTTGACGAGCCGGATCGCGGACTTTGACCACAAGACTCAAAAATATGTGCCCGGCCTCGCCGAAAGCTGGAAGGTCGCTGACGACGGGAAAACAGTCGCCGTCAAACTTCGTTCGGGGCTTAAATTCTCCGACGGCAAAAACATGACGGCTGAGGATGCGGTCTTTACGCTCCGCGCCATCTACGATGAAAAGACAAATTCACCCGCGTGGAAAGACGCGATGCTTGTCGCGGGCAAGCCAATCGCAGCCAGGGCGGTTGACGCTCTGGATCTTGAGCTAGTCTTCCCGGAACGCGTCGCCTCGGTCGAAAACTATCTATTCAATCTGGGCGTGCTGCCCGCACACGTATTAAAGAGCGACCTTGATGCCGGGACGTTTGCCCAGGCATGGAAGCTCGACGCCGACCCGGCGAAGATCGTTTCAAGCGGGCCGTTCGTGGTGGATACGGTCGCCGCCGGCGAACGGATCGTCCTCAAACGAAACCCGAATTACTGGAAAAAGGACGAAAAAGGCGAGGCTCTGCCTTATCTCGACAAGATAAGCCTCGAAGTTGTGGCAGACGCCAATAACGCGATGGCGCGCCTCAGCCAGAATTCGATCGACCTCATTGACCGAATCCGGCCCGCCGATTTCGCATCGCTCTCAGGTGCGCTGGGTGGAACGGTAAAGGCGACCGATGTCGGACCGGGACTCGGCACCGACCATATTTGGTTCAATCTAAATCCAGCCAAAGCGAATGGCGAAAAGCTTGATTCGACGCCCAAATTTAAGTGGTTTTCGGATGTAAAATTCCGTCGTGCGATCTCGGCAGCGATCGACCGCAATACGATCGCGACCACGACGCTTCGCGGGCTGGCATCGCCGCTCACGGGTTTTGTCTCGCCGGGCAATCGCGCATGGGCCAAGTCCGATCTGCCAAAGACCGAGTACAGCCGCGAGCGAGCGTTACAATTGCTTTCCGAGGCTGGTTTCGTGACCAAAGGAGCGAGTGAGGCACCGGAGCTTTTCGATGCGGCGAATAACCGCGTTGCCTTCACGCTGATCGTCCCGGCCGAGAATGAGCCACGCAAGCTTGCCGCTGCCGTGATTCAGGAAGATCTCGCCAAGATCGGGATCAAGATGGAGGTCGCTCCGGTCGAGAACCAGAATGTGACCGAGCGTTGGTCGAAGACTTTCGATTACGATGCGATCCTGTTTGGGCTGTCCGTGTCGGATATTGAGCCGTCTTCATTTGGCAATTTTCTCAAAAGCGACGCCGCAGCTCATCAATGGCACCCCGAACAGAAAACACCGGCGACCGAGTGGGAAGCCCGCATCGACAAGCTATTTACCGAACAGGGCGGCGAAGCCGATCCGCAGAAGCGTGCAGCAATTTTTGGCGAGATACAACAGATCATGGCCGACGAACTGCCCGTAATACCGGTCGTTGCCCGCCACATCGTCACCGCCGCGAATGCTAAGATCGGCAACCATGAGCCGAGCCCGATCTTTCCGTACTCGCTATGGAATGCCGATCGGCTCTTTATCAGACAATAAAAAAGGCGGGCCAAAATGACCCGCCGAGTGAGTATCCGTTTATGGAATTTAGTTTTGCGGCTTTGCCGGCTTAGTTGTATTTACAACTATCGGTGTGCCCGCAACGACGCGATAGACGGTCGCTGGTTCGCCTGATAGTTTCTTGCCCGGCACCGCGAAGAGCGATGGATCGGGCTCGGCCCGGATGATGTTTGTCAACTTGTAGATCTGCTCGCCAAAACGCGGGTCGCTGTTCTTTGAGTAAACGACGAGACCGAGGTCTTTTGAGAACCAACGCTCGTAAACTATCTCGATGGGCCGTTCGTTACCGATAGCATCGGCCGGAATGGTCGTAATTCGGCGCGTGCCCTGAGCCGCAACGCCTTCGAAATCACGGGTGCCGAGTTCCTCGGTTTTGACGTCGTATTTCGAATTCTGGAGGCCGATTGTGTTGGCTCCCATAAGGCCGCCCCGAGCCGGGATCGGTGCTATCGCTCCAAGCTCTTTCAGCTTGCCCTCGACGACTTTCCTATGGGCAATGGTGAGGTCGGTTATGGTTGTCGCCGTGACCGCCTGACCCGGCTGGATATCGACGACGCGTGCCGTAGTCAGGTTTGTATTAGCCGAAAATAGCCGTTCCTCAATCGGCGAGGTGATCGATATGCCCTGGCCGAGGCTGTACGTGGTTCCGAGCATTCCGCCGAGGCCGCCTGAATTTTCACGTCGAACCCGGCCATCGCTATTGCGATACATTTTGCCGGTAGATTTACGAACTATGCGGTTGCCATCCGCCAGAGTTTGCACACTTTCGTTGACCTCTTCACAGGACAGAGGCGAATTTTTTGTAGCTCCATGTCCGCTCGAAGCCGCGAGCTCGGCCATAACCCTTGCCTTGTTTTCCTCATAGGCTGCCTTGGTTTTCTCATAGGCTACCTTGGTTTTCGCGTCCGGAGCCGGCTGGGCGGCTTCCTGCGCCAAGGTGAACGTCGCTGTTGCGGATAAAATAAATGTTACGATCAGTAATCTCATAATTCTCCTTAAAAACTATCTAACGATACGCACGCCTCGCGTCACGCCGTCGGCCCCGACCAGAAGGTCGGCTTTCACGGTGTCGTCGCCGTTCTCGAGCGGCAGATCGATGCCGAGAGCGTAGAGCGACGAGCGCTTCATATCGACTCGGATGATACGCCCGCCTGCCGCCGTCTCGTGCGGGTCACCGGTGTATGCTACGGCTAAAAACTCGGCGCTTGGCTCCTCAGCACGCGGGCGGGTGGTACGCAAATTAGAACGAGTCGGCAATGACTTTTCAGTGCGCACCTCAACTTTATTCGCACGGCCCGTCGAAAGTTTACTTGACTTTATTCCTTGAGGAGGAAAAACGGGCCGTGCGACATCCGCCACTTCGGACGAATTCTGGATCGTATTAACTGCAACAACTTCACGGCCTGTATCAAGCAGGCTGAAGGCTCCGACGACAAGTAGCAGAACAGCCGCTGCCGCACTAAAAGCTGCGATATTGAACCGCGTAAAGGCAATCCAAGACGCACTCGGCTCCGGTGTCTCGATCGCGGCGATACGAGCTCGAACGACGGCAAAAAGCCTGGTGTTCGAGACTATCGCATCGACATCCGCAACGCGTCGGGCGTCGCTCATGATTAGCTTTTTGCCGATGGCGTCGAGTGTCTGATTGTCTTGGCTAGTCTTTCGCATCCAATTTTCTTTCGGGCTTTGCCCGTCTATTTGCGGTGAAGCTATGCTTCACCGAATGTCGCCACCAAGTGATACTGCGGCTATGCCGCCGTACTGTGGTGTCATACTAAAAATGACGGCTGTCGGGGCCATCCGGTTACACGAACCTTCTCAATATCTTTCTCAAGGCACCGCGTGCACGCCACGCGCGGATCTTGATATTTGCCTTTGAACAGTTCTGCCGTTCGGCGATCTCAGCAACGCTAAGTTCCTGTGCATAAAGCATTTCGAGCAGATCGCGGTCGGCGGCGTTTAGGTGTGAAAGCAGCTTTTCGGCCAAATCACCGTCGGCGAGCGTTTGCTCGGCATGTCGCGATCCGTCAGGGACAAGATTTAGCAGTGTTTCGGTCTCATGTTCGCTAAGGTCGCAATTGAGTCGCTCAGGACGAACCTTTTGACGTCTGAGCGTGTCAAAACAAGCATTTGACGTGATCGTGACGAGCCAACTCGAAAACGAACGGTCGTAGGCCCCTCGAAACTTCGACATCTCGACAAACGCCTTGGCAAATGCGATCTGGACGATTTCCTCGATCTCTTCGTGACGGCGAAAATGTCGGCTCGCGACAACCGCGACCAGACGTTTGTGCCTTTCGAATATCTCTTCAAAAGCCGCCTCATCCCCGCCGAGCACCATCTCAACAAGCTGATTATCCGTCCTCTCAGCGCGCACCGATAGACGCTCAGCATCCGCGTCGACACGTGAAGTGATAGTTCCTTGTTGCAAAGCTGTCGGGTAGCTGCTCATGCGTGCAAGCTGGTACGAAGATTCTGTCTCGAAGGTTATGACGGGCGGGATTTAGGAACGGTTACGGCCTTTTTTGAATTGGAGTCAAACGCGCGAAAGAAAATTCTCGTGGACGAATACTTTACGCAAGCGAAATCTAACAGGACTCTGCACAATTGCAGTCGCTTTAAGGCTTTCCATTCGGGATAGAAAGAGCGGTTGTTCGCAAGGTGGAATCTGCCTTAGCCAAACCGGAATCGTGATGTTTAACTCATCACAAAGAGTCTCAATAACGGCTGCAAAAACAGCGTCTTTATCAACATCGCCAAGTTCAAAAGGCTGCTCGATCGCCCTGATATCTCGGTAGAATCTGAAGTCATCGACAAAATCCATAAGCGGGATTCGCCAACCAGCCAGATCTTCGTCAAACTTTTTCCTTGTTTCGGCAACCGAGATCATTTCGTGAAAAACTCCTCCAGCCAGAAAACTGTCTCAGCTTTCACCGTTTTCGCGGGGTAATATCCTTTGATTATATCTAGAACTTGTTCATGAGTCGTCATTCCGATGTGCTCGATAAGGAACGTAACGTCATTCTCATCCTCAGTTTCTGGCCGAAAAGCCAGCACCTTCATCGCAAGGAGGTAATCTGCGTCAGGAACCGATACAACCAAATTTGAAAGGTCAAACAGAATCTGACGAGGGTGATCAACAACAAACATTTTCACCGCGAAATTCAGCCAGTCAATTCTCAGGCCATGACGATCAGCGATCCGATGAGAAGCATTACGAATTTCCTTCACCGGTTCAAATATCGCATCTACATCCTTTGTCGCGGCGCGAGCCTTAAACGCCAAACACATCACCGCCCCGCCATATAGCGAAATTTCGCCCTTGATATCCATGAGGCGAAGCTCGTCGTTAAGCTCGGTCAGGTATTGTGTGATCTCTTCGGCGGTCATAGTATTCGAGCAAAAACCCAGTCGCTACCGCTCCCGGTTCTGACTTACTTCATTATCAACTTCGCGATCGTCTGCAACTGCATGTTCGACGTGCCTTCGTAGATCGCACCGATCTTTGAGTCGCGCCAGAATTTTTCTACCGGGTAGTCTTTGACGTAGCCGTAGCCGCCGAAGAGTTCGATGGCTTTTGAGGCGACGGCTTCGGCGCAGCGGGATGAGTAGAGTTTGGCCATCGCGGCTTCTTTTAGGAACGGCTTACCGGCGTCTTTCAGACGGGCGGCGTTGTAGACCAGCAGGCGTGTCGCCTCGATCTCGACGGCCATTTCGGCGAGTTGGAATTGGACAGCCTGAAAGTTAGAGATCGATTGTCCAAACTGCTCGCGTTCCTGCGTGTATTTGAGAGCGGCCTCGAAGGCTCCCTGAGCGATGCCGAGCATCTGTGCCCCGATACCGACGCGGCCTTCGTTTAGCGTTTCGATCGAGATCTTGTAGCCTTTACCGACCTCGCCGAGGACGTTTTCTTTCGGGACTTTACAGCCGTCGAGGATCAATTCCGTTGTCGAAGAGGCTCGGATGCCGAGCTTGTCTTCCTTCTTACCCACAGAGAATCCTTCGAAACCTTTCTCAACGATAAATGCAGTTATGCCTTTGTAACCAGCCTCCGGATCTATCGTCGCAAAGACGATGAAGATCTCTGCTTCGTTACCATTAGTGATCCAGAGCTTTTGGCCGGTGAGCTCGTAGTGGTCGGCTTTATCGACAGCGCGAGTTTTCAAAGCAAACGCATCCGAACCGGAACTCGCTTCCGACAAGGCAAACGCTCCAACTTTCGACGTCGCCATTTGCGTCAGGTACTTCTTCTTCAGCTCGTCATTGCCCCAACGCATAAATGCATTGGTCACGAGCGTATTGTGCACGTCGACAAAAACCGACAGCGAGGCGTCGACGCGGGCGATCTCTTCGATAGCGATGATCGCATTAAATATCGTCGAACCCGCACCACCGTATTCCTCGGGCGATTCAATGGCCATCAGGCCGAGATCAAAGCACTGTTTAATGAGGTCTGCGTCGAGTTTCGACGCGTGCTCCATCTGCTCGACCTTTGGCCGGACCTCGCCTTCGGCAAATTCGCGTACCGACGCGCGAAACATCTCCTCGTCTTCCGACAAAACCGTCAACCCTACATTGTCAAACGCCGTTCCGGCAGCTGTGCTCATATATATTTCCTATAGTTATTTTGTAATAACGATCCGATAAAATACCATTTTAGACAGCTAGAGCATCATAAGGCAACGACAAGTGAATTCCCCCATCGAGACGCAACCCAAAACACGAACAAAGTTTAGCCGGATAAAGATCGCCGCGATCGCTATGTCCGTGTTCGGCCTGTGCGTTTTTATGTATTTTGTCTACTCAGTGGGTGTGCGAGAGATCGCGGACAGCATCTATCGGTTCGGCTTCGCGGGATTTGCGGTTATCCTTACCATTTATTTTGTCAGGATCGGCGCTCGGGCGTATGCATGGAAACTGTCGGTGCACGGCCCATACGAACTGAGCATCCGCGACACTATTCCCGCCGTTGTGATCGGTGAGGCCCTGAGCAGCACGCTGCCGATGGGTATCCTGCTCAGCGGCACGTCAAAGGCGATCGCCGTCCGCCGGCGGATACCGCTCGTCGCAGGCCTTTCGTCGGTGGCGACTGAGAATCTTTATTACAGCTTCATCACAGGAATTTTCCTGATCCTCGGGGCGGTCTTTCTCCTCAATGGATTCGTGGTTGACGAAGGCATTCGATATACGCTCGATCTGATGATCGGAATTTTGGTCGTTGCGACCATCCTCGGCCTTTTGATGGTTTTTCGCCAATGGCACTTCGCGAGTTGGATCTGCAATTGGGTATACGATCGCGGATTTCTAATACGAATTCTCGAGAACGGCCGCGCCCACGTACGGCGTTTCGAGGATCTTATCTACGGCTTCTATCGCAACTACCCTCAGAGATTTGTCCCGATCTGTCTGCTTCAGGCTGCATATCATTTTCTGGGTGTTACCGAGGTCTGGTTCGCTATGAACCGCCTGAGCGACTCGATGCCGTCGCTTCAAACCGCGTTTCTGCTCGAATCGGTCTCGCGGCTCGTGACGATCTTGTTCAAGCTCATTCCGTTCAATATCGGTGTCGACGAAGCCGGTGCCGAGTTCGTCGGCCAGGCTATCACCCTCACTGCTGGCCTCGGCGTCACCCTCGCCATCATCCGAAAAGGCCGTATCCTCTTTTGGACAGCGATCGGCTGGCTGCTGATCATAAAACGAGGCATGTCGCTCAAAGAATTCTCACAAAAACCGCAACTTGAAGAGACTGATCACTAGCGTGCGGAACGGTGGATCAGTGCTTAAAGCTGTTTGAGGCACAAATTGCGCTCCTTGATGCTCGAGACATTGAGCGCAAAATAAGGGCAGACCGCGAAAGCGATCTGCCCTTTTTAAGATCCACAGTGCTGATCTGTCTACTGAGCTATAGCAATCGAGCCATCGACATAACGCGTCGAGAGCATATTGCCGGTTGTTCCTACTACGCTGCGTTGTGCCAGCGAATCGGTGAATGTGATCGCCGTTTCGCCCATTGCTTCGGTCGATACGTCGAAGGTAACCATGACTATCCGCTTCGGTGTGGACGATGCGGTCATCGTTTCGGTTGAATCGACGAGGATGCCGATGCGACCGGCTTCGTTGGTGTTAAACGTCAGGGTCGAACCTGCCGCCGCACCATCGCCGAGCACTATCTGCGGATTTGAGAGTCTCGCGGCATCGTACTCGAGCGTAAAGCCCGTTGCCATCTCATCGCCCATCGCTGTGATCTCGACCGGAACCGTTATACGCGTTCCGTCAGCCTTCGACTCGCCGATACGTACTTCTCTTCCAAAGAAGTACGAATAGACACTGTCGACGATCGAGGAGATCACCTCAGGCACGAATCTGGCCGGCCCACCCGCTGGTGTCAACGGGTCAAGCGTGGTCGCATATCTACGAGCCTGAACGACGTCGCCGGCATTGAGATTACCGTCGCCGTTGGTTGCACGCGGTGCAGAATCCGCCCGCTGACGCTCATTGGTCAACGGATCTGGTATGTCCAGAGTTGTCGCGAACCTTCTCATCTGGATCACGTCCGTAGAAAGGACCGTGCCGTCACCATTTGGCCGCGGTGCAACGTCACCCTCGAAGCCGGCTGGCCCTGCAGGACCGATCGAGACGACACCGTTTGAATAGCTCGCCGTGATCGTGTTGCCGCCCGCATCCGAGAGGCTTCGGGTGATCGGCTGGTCACCAAAGTTGATCGGGGTTTGTCCGTTCGGTGCATTTGCCGCGACGTTAAAGGTTATTCTCACAACCTCACGCGACGGTGGCGATTGTTCAAACACGTTGGAAGAATCGACCAGGACGCCAAACCGGCCCAGAGCAATTTCATTTGGATTTACCAATATGCTCGTGTTGGGCGGAGCGCCGCTACCCAATACAGCTGTCGGATTGGAAAGTATCGCTGTATTAAAGGTGATCGAGAACTGGAGAGCAGCCTCGTTGCCAAGTGAATCCAGAGAGATCGGTACAACAACGGTACCGCCCGGTGACCCAATGGCCGAAATTACGCGGACAACACGGGTTGTGGTCGGCGTTGGCGTTGCGGTCGGCGTCGACGTCGGTGTAGGTGTCACGACCGGCGTTGCGGTCGGTGTCGCCGTTGGCGTATTCGTCGGTGTTGCCGTAACGACCGGTGTGGCCGTCGGAGTCGCCGTCGGGGTATTCGTCGGCGTTGCCGTCGGCGTGTTGGTCGGCGTCGGCGTTCCGGCTCCGGTTCCAACCACGTCAAACGGGAAGTCCTGAGTGAGGCTTGGCGGAGTTGCCGGGTTACCGGCATCAAGCGCGTCTGTCCAGACTCCGGTTCCGACCGTCTGTTGGCGTGCATTGTCGGTCGGGGCATTGCGGGCACCTTCGATCGTCTTGGACGGTGCAAAGTGTGCGGCTGCTCCCGTAACTGTCGATGCCCAGTCGAACCAATAGGTTCCGGGGGCCAGCACGGTGTTGATCGTGACCGTGTTGCGCCAGATCGTTCGTGTCGTTCCCGGTGCCGTTCCCGGCGGCGGGGC
>JANPDK010000183.1:0-19800 GCA_031431415.1 Acidobacteriota bacterium
ATCCTGCACGTACCTCTTAAACACGACCTTTTTCTCCTTCATCCTTACATTTTAAACCCATCAACCCCATTTTGCGCCAAAAAAAGGGGCCGCCTTTTCAGACAGCCCCACTAGTTCGGATGAAAGGTAAGCACGAACTATTCGATTCGGTCAGCCTTTCTCGATCACGAACACTCTCACTTCGCCCATTGTAATATTTTATTTTCAGATCACGTCGGCGATCTCTCCGCCCCGGTTGAGAGACCGGGGCAGTTTATTTCGTCGAGGCCTTGTCGATCTCGGCGGTTTTAGGGTTTTCTGGTTGGGTGACTGGCAGCATATATTAAGAATAAATTCTTGCGGCTTAGCCGCTCTTTTTGCGGAAAAGCTGTGCTTTTCCGGGGAGTTCTCCCTTTCTGTGCGGCTATGCCGCCGCCCTTCGTCGAATCGCCGAAACCCGGCGGCATAGCGGCGACGTGTAGCAGATCGTCACGGCGAAGCCTAGCTTCGCCGCAAATAGACGGGCAGAGCCCAAAAATCTCAGCTTTTCATTCCTCCATTCCCGTTCATCGCCATCAAAGCAGCCGCATGTGCGGGCGGCATTTGCGGGTCAGTTAGATACGCACTCGGGGCGACTTTCACGATGATCTCCGTCATTGGGCCGGTTAGGAGTTGGCCTGCTTTGAATACGCTGCCGACGCAGCCGATCGGGACTTTTCGTTTTTCCAGGCCGAGTCTTTTTAGGACCGCGGCGGCGGCGGCGCCTAGTTCGTGGCCGGCGTCGCGTAAAATTTCTATTGCTACTTTATCACCGTCCTGTGCGGTTTCGACGACCAGGCGGGCGAAACCGGCGATGCGGCTGTTGTCCATCTGCGGGGCGTAGATCGCACCGATCAGGTTCTCTACGTTTGATGCGCGAAAGTAGTCGGCGGCTTGCTCGCTGAGTTTGGTAAGTTCGCCCCGGCCGTCGGATGCCTTTGCGACGGCGTGGAGAGCCTCGCCCGCGATGCCGCGTCCGCCGCCTTCGTCACCCGCGACCGGTCCCCAGCCTCCGGCGATAAATTTTTCGCCATCGTCATCGATGCCGATGCAGACCGAGCCTGTTCCGGCGATTACGACCAGACCGGCTTTGCCAAGAGTAGTGCCGTAAAGAGCGATGTCGGCGTCGGTCGTGACAGATGTTTTCTTGACTCGAAAGCGTTTTGCAAAACTATCTCGGACGCGTTCGCGAATATCCGCACGCCTCACTCCGGCGAGCCCTAGCGTTGCCGCGACGATATCGCCGCGTGAGACTCCGCCGCTGTCGCAAGCCGCGTCGATCGCTTTGGCGATATTCGCAACTGCAGTTTCCACACCTACTCGCAGCGGGTTCGACGGCCCGCCGGAGCCTTCTGCGACGACCTCGTGCGACTCGTCCATCAGGGCGACGTTTGTCTTTGTGCCGCCACCATCAACACCGAGGAACAGCTGGTAAAGCTGTCTTTTACGTCCTCTCTCTGAAGCGGTTTGCGGCATTGCGGACCATCAAAAAAATCACAAATTGTAGTTCTATTGTTCGGGAAACTTGACATATAATCAAATTTAACGGATTTTATGTAGTCAATAAGATATTCTAATCGCAGAAAGCAATGGAAATCAGACAACTAAAAGCATTTCTGGCCATCTCCGAGGCCAAGACCTTTACGGCGGGTGCGCGTCGCGTAAACGTAACGCAGGCGGCGATCTCGATGCAGATCCGACAGCTCGAGGACGAGGTCGGACTTCAGCTATTTACGCGTACACCGCGTCGCGTGATCCTGACCGAGGCGGGCGAATATCTACTCGACCGGGCACGCAAAATACTGCGCGAACACGATACCGCACTCGCCGAGATCGCCGAACTTGGCGGCGTCGAACACGGACGTCTGCGTATCGGTAGTGCGTCGGCAGAATTTGCGACGGTACAATTACCCGCTATTTTGCAGGGCTTGCGTGAGAAATTTCCGAACTCGGAACTGGCTGTCAGCGCGGGTACGAGTCAGACTTTGGTCGATAAGATAATGCATGGCGAGATCGATATCGCGTTCGTCTCATTGCCTGTCGATAACTCGTCGATCACGACCGATCTGCTGTTTAGCGATGAGATCGTTGCGATCGCTCATCCTTCGCACGGAAACGCGAATGAACGATACGTCAGTGCAGCGGCATTGGCGGGAGAAAAGCTTATCCTCGGCGAACGCGGCGGTAACACGCGGCGGATGATTGACGATTTCTTTAACGCGGCAAACGTCCGGCCGAACATTACGATGGAGCTTTCGCGGCAGGAGGCGATCAATCAGATGGTCGAAAATAACCTCGGCGTCGGCACCGCCGGAGCCAAAACCATCGCCGACGAGATCCGCGAAGGCCGCCTCACATCCTGGATGATCGAGGGCGCCGAGATCAACTGGGAACTCGGCCTCGCGAGATTGCGCGGCGGCTATTTCTCACCGATCGCAAAGCAGTTCGTCGCACTTTGTAAGGAAAGCTTCGTCGTGCGTGAAAAAGAATTAAAGGCCAGAAAATAAATTAACCACAGATAAACACAGATGGACACGGATAAGAATTTGTTAAAGCCGCAGTGCTTCCGCAACCGTTTCAGCCCGATAAGACTCGCGTTTATTACAAACGCGATTCTTATCTGTGTCTATCTGTGTTCATCTGTGGTCAATTCCTCGGGCCAGGGATTGCCAGTCGCCCTGCCGCAAGCCGTTGGAATGAATGCGGCGAAGTTGAATCAGATCGACGCTCTCGTCGAGGCTGACATCGCTGCCAAGAAACTTCCCGGGGCCGTCGTTCTCGTCGGGCACAAAGGCAAGATCGTTTTTCGCAAGGCGTACGGCAACCGCTCGCTCGTGCCGACGGTCGAGAAGATGACCGTCGATACGATCTTTGACGTCGCAAGCTTAACCAAACCGATCGCGACCGCGACGTCGATCATGATCCTCGTCGAGCAGGGCAAACTGCGGCTCAACGACACCGTCGGGATGTACATCACCGACATCGACGACCCGCAGGCCAAGCGGGTCACTATCCAGCAACTCCTCACCCACACCTCCGGCTACCGCCCCGATTTCGACCTCGGCGAAAAATGGACCGGCCGCGAAGGCATGCTCGCCGCTCTGAAAAAAGAAGAACTCCGAGCGGCTCCAGGAACGAGATTTGTTTATTCGGATATTGGGTTTATTGTGCTGGGGGAGATTGTTCAGCGCATTGCGAATAGCCCCCTAAATGCGGTGTCGAAGGATTCCATTTTTTCCAAAGTTGGAGCTAGAGATTCAGGCTTCCAGACTGAAAGTCAGATTGTTTCGCTTGACATCAACAAGATTCCATTCGTTGTTAAGCAGGACTACTGGCGATTCGCTCCTACAGAGAATATTAAAGGTCAGCAAAACTATCTGGGTGCAAAATTTGAGGGTGATGAGAGCTTAGGAAATAAGATTTTATTGGGACAAGTACACGATCCGACTTCATACCGAATGGGTGGAGTCGCCGGCCACGCCGGACTTTTCTCGACCGCTGACGACCTTGCCCGCTACTGCCAAATGCTCCTCAACGGCGGGACCCTGGATGGGAAGCGGGTGATGTCGGCTCAGACTATCTCGCGGATGACGGCGCCGATAGTTGTTTCCGAATCGGGCGATGCTCGGGGGCTTGGGTGGGACATTAATACTTCGTTCTCGTCGAATCGCGGCGATCTGTTTCCGCTTGGGTCGTTTGGGCATACGGGTTTTACGGGCACGAGCGTTTGGATCGACCGGGTTTCGCAGACGTTTGTCGTCTTCCTCTCCAACCGCGTTCACCCCGACGGCAAAGGCGACGTCGGGCCGCTGCGGGCTAAGGTCGCGACGGTTGTGGCGTCGGCGATCGAGGATACGCCGATAGAGAAATTCAAACAGGCCGAGGCTGAGTTTAATGCGTCGGTCGCGGCACAGGTGCCGAGATTCCTTCGGACCGCAGGCAGCCTGCCTGCGGGTGTTCCGACATCGACACCGGCGGCAAACACGCAGGCTGCAGAGAGGCGGTCCGACGCCGTCCTTAACGGCATCGACATACTCGAACGCGACAAATTCAAACAGCTCGAAGGGTTGAAGATCGGGCTGGTTACGAATCATACGGGGCGAAACCTTGCAGGGAAGCAGACGATCGACATTCTCAATGAAGCAAAGAATGTGAAGCTGACCGCGATGTTTGCTCCGGAGCATGGCATTCGGGGCGAGCTTGATACTGAGAAGATCGACGATACGAAAGACGAAAAGACCGGGCTTCCGGTGTACTCGCTTTATAAAGACAGTATGCGTCGGCCAAAGCCTGAGCAGACGGCGACGATCGATGCTTTTGTTTATGACATTCAGGACATCGGAGCAAGATTTTATACCTACACCGCGACGCTCAAAAATGTGTTGGAAGAGGCCGCGAAGGCAGGGAAGCCGGTGTTTATTCTCGACCGTCCAAACCCGATAAACGGCAATGCTGTCGAAGGTTCGCTTGCCGACGAGGACAAACTCTCATTCATCGCCGCCCACACTACGCCCGTCCGTTACGGCCTGACGATCGGCGAACTCGGCCAGATGATGAACGCCGAGCGAAAGATCGGTGCCGATCTGCGTGTCATAAAAATGGAAGGCTGGACGCGGTCGATGTGGTTCGATGAAACCGGTCAAACTTGGGTGAACCCAAGTCCAAACATGCGTTCGCTGACCGAGGCGACGCTCTATCCCGGCATCGGCCTGCTCGAAACAACAAACGTCAGCGTCGGCCGCGGCACGGACACGCCGTTCGAGGTTGTCGGTGCCCCGTGGCTCGACGGGCAGAGGCTGGCGGCACTTTTGAACGGGCAGAATCTAGCTGGTGTGCGATTCGTGCCTATTCGGTTCAAACCGAACGCGTCCGTCTTTAAGGACGAACTGCTTGGCGGTATCAATATCGTTGTGACCAACCGCTCGGCCTTCAACTCTTTCAAAACTGGCATCGAGATCGCCGTCGCTCTGCGCAAACTTTACCCGAACGACTGGCAGATCGACCGCTACGCGCGGCTACTCGTAAACGCCGAAATCCTTGCCGCAGTCAAGCGTAGCGACACGGCGGAGACAATCGAAAAATTGGTCAGTCCAAAAATTACCGAATTTAACACGCGTCGGGCATCATATTTGCTTTACAAATAGGCGTTATAGAGTTATAACCAATTCAGATTTCACCTTTTCGTAACAACGTGTTTGATATCAAGGGTTTCGCAATCTTTGCGCGACTTGTCGCAACACGAGCGATAACGAAAATTTGAATAAAAGTCCATTTGTGTAAATGATTCTTATGGTGGGAAGCTCTAATTTTGATTCTTGAAGACTTGAAGAGAGGAAGATCGACAATGGTTAATAAAATTGACAAAACTTTTCTGCGTGTTTGTGGGGTATGTTTATTGTTGCTGGTTGTATCGATCATCGGAAACGCCCAAACCGTGAGCGGCACGTTGCGCGGGGTCGTCACCGATTCCAATGGTGCGGTCGTGCCGGGCGCGACCGTCATTGTGCGCAATAAAGATACCGGCGTCGAACGAACCGTCACCAGCAATAGCGACGGTTTGTATAATGCTGCGTTTTTGCCGATCGGACAATATATGGTCGAGGCGACCCGGAGCGATTTTAATAAGGTAAAGCAGGACAACGTAGTCGTCAGTTTGAATGAAACCACGGTTGTCAATGTGAGACTTGATCCGACCGTTAGAGGTGAGGTGACGATCACTGATGAAGCGACACCGATCAACACTACCGATGGGCAGATCTCAGGCTCACTGACCAGTCAGCAAATCAGCGAGAGGCCGGTCCTAAATCAGGGAAGCTTCTTGAGCCTGGCTGAGGTTTTTAGCGGCTATCAGGAGAATCCAGTTTCAGGGCAAAACAATCCGACAGCGTCCTCGGGCTCCTCGATCAATTTCAACGGTACGGGAACACGCGGAGCGACGTTTCAGACCAACGGCGTCAATAATGATGACTCATCCGAGAATCAGAACCGACAGGGAGCTTCACTTGCCACCATCAAGGAGTTTCAGGTCATCACCAATAATTATACGGCCGAGTTTGGCCGCGGATACGGAGCGGTCGTCCTCGTCCAGACCAAACAGGGGACCAACAAGTATAAGGGAGAAGTTTACTGGTACAACCAGAACAGCGCGTTAAACTCCAAGTCATTTTTCACGACAGTGAAACCCGTTAACCGACGCAACCAATTTGGTGGGGTGTTAGGCTTTCCGGTTTTCAAAAACAAACTCTTCGGATTTGTGAGCGTGGATCACACGGAAGATACGGGTGCGAGCAATATTACGCGGGATATTTTTCTTCCCGCCGAAAAGGATTCCGCCAATTGGTTTCTCCGGACACCCGGTAACAATACACCGGCGAACCGTGCATTTATCCAATCCGTTCTTAACCGGTTCGGGAACCTGGTGCCCAATGATTCGCGTTCGCCGAGGACGTGGTCCGGAGTACAAGGAAGGAGTTTTCCGGACAGGGACTATTCCGGCAGATTCGACTGGAATCCGAATCAGACGGACAGCATTTTGGGCCGATGGCAATACACACGTCAAAAACGCGATGCCGACGACTTAATTCTCGGAGAGCGTGCCGACCAAAATCACAAGCAGCAAAATTACGGCCTCACCTGGACGCACATTTTCAATCCGGCGCTGGTCGGCGAATTTCGCTACGGGCTGGGTTTAAGAACGACTTTGGTCAATATCACGGCAGGGAATGACACGCCGGTTATCCGATTTTTCAATCCCGCTGCGGTTTCCGGTTCGATCATCGGTAACGCTACGGCCTTCCCGATCCAACGCTATCAGACCGATAATCAGTTTGTTTATAACTTGTCGGCGATCAAAGGCGGGAACCACTTTCTCAAAATGGGGATCGACTTCCGTGCTCAGAAACTCGATGATATAGCGGATGCAGGCTCGAGAGGTTTCTGGGAATTTGGGGTTGGCAACGGTACTTGTAATGCCGTAGCTTATGCGTCAGGTTTTGAGATGTTGCTTAACGGTTGTGTTTCGCGTTTCAACAGGGCCTACGGCCCTTTTTTCCTCGAAAACCGCCTTGGCGAATACAATATCTATTTCGAAGATAACTGGAAGGTCCGTCCGAACTTGACCCTTAATATCGGGGCCCGTTACGAGTACGTCAAAGCTCCAACAGAAGCGAATAGCCGCGTCAATTACGGATTTGCCGACGACAAGAACAATATAGAACCGAGAGTAGGGTTTGCCTACAGCCCATCGTTTTCGAATAGCTGGTTAACCGCATTATTCGGAAAACCGACCGAGTCATCGATACGCGGCGGTTATGGCATGTATCATGGAAGGATATTCCAGTCGGTTTTCTCACAGGGAACGGGAGCAACGGTGAGATTCAATCCGCCAAACGCATTTAACTACCAACGGTCTGGTACGCCTGTAGTTGATTTCAATCCGACCAATCTGCCGGATCCGACAAACGGATTTGTGTTTGTTCCCGGTGAACCGCCCACCAGATATAGTGTTGCTATTCCTGATAAGGACCTCGAGGTCCCATACACGCAGCAGTGGAACGTGAGCTATGAACGTCAGTTGCCATGGGCGTCCTCGGTCCGATTCAGCTATACCGGAAACCGCGGGATCGGATTGTTGCGATTTGTGCAAAACAATTTGCCGGAGCACTCTACGGCAAATGGTGTACTAGCTCAGAACCATCCGAACAACGCACCGAGCGCTCTTTATGTCTTGACGACGTTTACGGCGAATGACCCTCGCAGAGTTGACGTTCGCGGGCAAACGCTGCGGGTAGCGGCTGATGCCGTTTGTGCTGGCACAGGATTGGTTGGCATTGCTGTCAACACGACGTGTCCGGTGGCGGTTCCGATCGGGAATATGGAATATAGTCTCAGGCTGCCCCGAACGAATGAAAGAAGGGCTGACCCGAAATATGGTACAAATCTTCATATCGGGAACGGGTCGTGGAGCTACTATAATGCCCTGCAGATCGAATACAAGAAGCGTTTGAGTAACGGCATTAGTTTTCAGGCAGCCTACACATGGAGCAAAGCCACCGATACCACCTCGGAAGCAACCAATGTAGGTGCTGCTCCCGACAGTAATTTTAACGGGCCAAACACCAGGAACTCGCACGGGTATTCGCTATTTCACTCGCCGCAGCGATTTACGTTATTCGGCACTTACAAACTCCCGTGGTTCGATAAACGCAAAGACATTGTCGGACAGATTTTGGGCGGCTGGCAGGCGTCAATGGTATTGAAACTGGTCAATGGAACACCGTTTACGATTACCGGCGCCGCCGGCGACCTTAATTTTGATTCTGTTGCCGAAACCAGGCCGGTTATTATAGACCCCAGCATTTTGGGTATTACGGTCAACAATCCAAATACGTCGAGACAGTTGCTTCTGGCAAGCAATTTCCGTCAACCGGTCGTAGCGGACTTTGGGTGCTGCATTCTGGGGCGAAACACATTTTTCGGCGATGGATTGAACAACGTCGATTTCGCTTTTTCCAAGAGTTTTGCAATGCCGTTCGAAGGCCACCGGCTTGGTGTGCGGGCTGACATGTTTAATGCTTTTAATAAGATTCGATACGGATTTCCGAACAGAACTTTTACAAGCGCGGCATTTGGAACGATCAATACGGCTGTAAACGCTGCTAGGGTTATGCAGGTATCGTTGCGATATTCGTTCTAGTGAATAGCGTATTTCGTTTATTTTGCCCGCGTTTCTTAAAGGACGCGGGCATTTTTGTTTGATAAGATTTACATATATGAGCAGGATCGTTGTAAAGGGTGGAATGGTGGCCGGAGACGATGAGGCCTTGAACATCATCGTTGAAGGCGGAATCATCGTCGGTGTCGGTGCCGAAAGCGTCGATGGCGAAGTGGTCAGATGTGCCGGAAAGCGGCTGCAACCGGGGTTTGTTGATATGCACAATCACGGTGCGGTTGGGCTTGACGTGAATACGGCGGATGTTGAAGGGTTTTTGAAGATCGCGGGGTTTTTGGCGCGGAATGGTGTTACGGCTTGGATGCCGACTTTGGTGCCGGACTCGGACGAGAATTATCGGCGTGTTATTGATACGATCGATGAGTTGATGGTGCGGCAGGTTGGGATGCCGGTGGCGCAGGCGGTTGGGGTGCATTACGAAGGGGTTTTTGCTAATGAGAAGATGTGCGGGGCGTTGAGGCCGGAATTCTTTAGGAGTGGGCGGCTGGCGGTTGGCGGTGGGCAGTCGGAGAGAACCACCCCGTCCGCCCAGAGCGGCGGCCACCCCTTCTTCGTAAGGAGGGGAGATGTCGGATTGCCACGGTTGGAACGAGGTATTCACATGACTACGTTGGCGCCAGAGATAGATGGCGGGATCGAGTTGATCGAGGCGTTGGTTGGGGAAGGCTGGGTTGTTTCGATCGGGCACACGCGGGCTGATCCGGATACCCTTGATCGTGCGTATGCCGCTGGTGCTCGGCATATGACGCATTTTTTTAATGCGATGACGGGCTTGCATCATCGTGATGTTGGGGTTGCGGGTTGGGGACTCGCGAACGATGGTGTGACGTTCGACATTATTGCGGACGGCGTTCATGTGCATCCGGATATGCTCCGCGTAGCTTGTCGTTCAAAATCGGCGGACAAGGTTGCGCTTATTAGTGATTCAGTTGCACCGACGGGTCTTGGCGATGGGGAATTCAAGCTGTGGGGCGAGACGATCACTGTAAAAGATGGGCGGACGCAGAATGAACGCGGGAGCATTGCGGGGTCGGTTTGCACAATGCTTGATTGTGTAAAAACAATGCGCTCGATAGGATTTTCTGATGTTGAGGTCACGCAAATGGCATCGACAAATCCGGCGAAGCTGCTGGGGCTTGATGATCGCGGGTCGATAGAGATAGGGAAGCGGGCCGACCTTGTGGGGCTGGATGCTGAGGGCAATGTCGCGTTTACGATGATCGGCGGCGAGATGGTCGATGCGAAAGCCCGCGCATAAGCAAGGGCGTAACATCCAACTTGAGTGATACGCCCTTGCTCATGCACGGGCTTTTGCATTGGCGACGAATGTAGGCAATTCGTGATTTTCTGTAAAGAAATGTAAAAGGTCGGCACTGCCGGCCTTTTTTGGCGTAGAATGCAAACTGGTATGGATAAGATCCTAATCATTGACGACGACGAAGAGTTGTGCGAGCTGGTGTCCGAATACCTGACGGTCGAGGGGTTTGAGATCGAGTGCGTCCACGACGGGCAGAGCGGACTGGAGCGGGCTCTCTCGGGTGATTACGATATGGTGATCCTCGATGTGATGCTGCCAAAGATGAACGGTTTTGACGTTCTGCGAAATCTTCGCGAACAGTCGAAGCTGCCTGTCATCATGCTTACTGCACGCGGCGACGATATGGAGCGCATCGTCGGCCTGGAGATCGGTGCGGACGATTACTTGCCAAAACCATTTAATCCGCGCGAACTCGCCGCGCGCCTGCGTGCGATATTGCGAAGAGCGGCGACGCCCGACGAAGACTCGGAGGGAAATGAAAAACTTGACGTCGATGGTGTGCAGCTTTCGCCTTCGTCACGAACAACGGTGCGCGATGGCGAGGAGCTGAGTTTGACGTCCGTAGAATTTGGTTTGCTCCACGAGTTACTTAAAGAAGCCGGCCGCATTGTCAAAAAAGAAGATCTGAGCGAGAACGTGCTTGAGCGGAAATTATCGCCCTACGACCGCAGCCTCGATATGCACATTAGCAATCTTCGCAAGAAGCTCGGCACACGCGCCGACGGCAGCGACCGTATCAAGACGATCCGCTCGGTCGGCTATATTTACACGATAGTATGAATTTATTTGTAAAGATCTTTCTATGGTTTCTCGCGGCGATCGCTCTGATGGTCGGTGTGATCGTTTTTGTAACCCGCACATTTCAAACCGATCCGATGATGGGGCGCTTCGAACGCTCGACGAGAAATCAGTTGACTGTTTATGGCGGCACGGCGGCACAGATCGCGGGCGCCGAGGGAGAAGCTGGTCTTCGCCTGTTTCTAAATAGGCTCAAGGATCTTGATCCGCCTCGGCAAGTTAGTTTGATCGCCGCCGACAACTCAATTTGGTTTGGTGACAAAGTTGATACTACGGGAGCACTTGACCTGGTAACGCGGACACTCGCCGCCGGCCAGGTCGAGACTGATTTTACGGGAGAAGACCGGACCATCGGTGCGGCACCGGTAAATTTTCCGGATGGCCGAAAATTTGTATTGATGTTTCAATGGGAGCGCCAGACGCCGCCGTCGCTTTTTTGGGGTTCGACCACCGCTTACGCCCGGCTTGGCGGCATACTGTTGACCGCGACGTTACTTTGCTATCTCCTCGCACTTTACCTTACATCGCCGATCCGAAAACTCCGACTGGCGACGAACAAACTTGCCGACGGTGACCTGACCACGCGTGTCGCGCCGCTGCTTGGCAGGCGACGTGACGAGATCGGTGATCTGGCACGGGATTTCGACGAAATGGCCGAGCGGATCGAAAATCTCATCACTTCGCAAAAGCGTCTAAACAGCGATATCTCACATGAATTGCGGTCTCCTCTTGCGAGAATGAACGTCGCTCTAGAGATCGCAAAACAAAAATCCAGCCCAGAGACGCAGCCGATCCTGGCGCGTATCGAGACCGAATCACATCGCCTTAATGAGATGATCGGACGCCTTCTGACGCTTGCAAAACTCGAAAGCGGCGCCGATGAAGTAGAGCGTGTTCGCGTCGATCTGACCGAGCTTGTCCGCGATGTTGCCGCCGATGCCGACTTTGAAGCGCAGGCTAAGGGCCGGTATGTTGAGCTGTCGAAGATCGAGCCGTGCAGCGTCATGGGCAGCGAAAACCTACTGCGTAGCGCGATCGAGAATGTGTTGAGAAATGCTGTGCGATATACGGCTGAGGGAACCGCAGTTGACGTTTCGCTTCAGGCGAAGAATGGCGATGCGATCCTGACCGTCTCAGACCATGGTGGCGGGGTGCCGGCGGATGAACTCGAAAATCTGTTTCGTCCGTTTTACCGCGTCGGTGAAGATCGTACACGCAAGACCGGCGGCATCGGGCTCGGTCTCGCGATCGCAGATCGGGCGGTGAAGGCCCACAAAGGCTCAATCACGGCGAGAAACTACAACGGCGGGCTACAGATCGAGATAGAGCTGAGTACGAGCAAATGATCTTACTCAGCTTCGGTTGATCTCGCTGCGGCGAAAGATCTGATCGCGAGCACCACAAAAACCAGGCAAACAATCGCCATCGCGCCTTGTGACATGACCGCAGCCGAAGCCTCAAGCCCGCCGGTAGCCATCTTCATGACCAGTCGTCCCGCCGTCAGAATAAAGCCTAACAACGCGATGACGACGGCGACATGCATCAGGTGCTTTCGCATTCCTTCTGCGGCTGATGCGATCCCACCGCAAACGATCAGCACAAGGCCGAAGAACGCCGGTATCAACGCGGTGATACTTGCCGTTCCGGCGTTCATTCCATAAAAGTATCCGGCCGCGCCTATCACGACCAACAAAATTCCAGCGACGATCGATATTCCTGACATAAGATTATTTTAGCCCGGCTGCGGTCATTTTTGTCTGTAGCTGGCCGGCCAGCGTTGTATTTATCATATCCAGTTTGATCTTTTGCTCGCGGGCGAGCGATCCGTTCTTCATCCGTATCCAATAGATCCCCAGAGCATAGATAACATCGGCATCACGAGGGGCAAGGGCGATGGCCCGATCGTATGAGCTTTTTGCAAGTGCGTCCTGATTCGTATTGAAATAAGCGTCACCCAGATAGAGGTGGCAAAGCGGATCATTTGGTGCAAGCTCGGCCGCTCGCTTGTATAGCGGTACCGCGGCCGCATGCTTACCGTCATTATAGTATGAATTCCCCAGTCCCAAATGGCTCGATGCATCATTCGGCGTGAGTTTTAGAGCGGCATTGTAAGCGATGATGCCATCCGCATACTGTTTAAGTGAATTGTGAACACTGCCGAGATCGCGATGGGCAACGGCGAGGTCTGGTCTCAGGCGGGTGGCATTCTTGAACGACGCGACGGCATCTGCGTAGCGTTTCATTGTTTTGTAAACGAGCCCGAGACGATAGTGTGCGATTCCGTTATTTGCGTCAAACTGGATCGCAGTCTGGATCGACCGAACGGCGTCATCGTTTTGGTTGAGTTCGAGCAATGAAGCGCCGAGCCAGATGTGGGCCTCAACATAGTTAGGCTGATACCTGATCGCTTCACGATACGAGGCGGCCGCCTGCGTAAATCTATCGAGATAATAGTGCGAAGCCGCCAACCAATAATGACTTTTAGGATAGTCAGCCTTTAGCCGCACAGCGTTCTGCAGTTCGGGGATCGCCGCCTCATACTTGCCCTGATTGTAATAGCTCAGGCCGATATTATAATAGGCAGACGAATCGTTCGGTGTCGTTTTCAGGTGCTCGCGAAAGCTTACGATCGCGGCATCGTATTGCTTGGCACTAAACTGTTTGAGCCCCTCATCGAAAGATGTCGAGTTCTGCGCCGTTGCGGCAACGGCGAGCATGACTGAAAGCACAAAGGCGAAAGCGAATGTTCTCGATTTTTTCATAGTCACAAGTTTTTATTTTGAAAAGAAATTGGTATTACCGGTCTATTTTCTCGCAAATTGTTCCAAATGCAAAGGGCTGACCGGGCAGAAACACGAGTATGAACGAGCGTGCCAACGTTAGTCTATCCAAACCTCGGGTCTCGACTGCTCCGCGTTACATCGAACGGGAACCGCACCCAGCAACGTGCCACGCTCGTTTTCTCTCGGCGTTGTGACACGCAAGGCTGAGCAATAAATATTGTTTACGTCGGACACGGCGAATCGTTTATAATCGAGTTTGATAGTTATTCTGAAACGGTTCACCCAGTATTGATGGATATCAAAAACGCTAAGATCGATCGACCGGTTGCTCTCGTCATTCTCGACGGCTGGGGCTATGCTCCGCGTACTGAGGGCAACGCCATTGCGATGGCTCACACGCCCTTTTACGACGACATCTGCCGTCGTTATCCGATGACGACGCTCTCGGCTGCGGGCGAGGCTGTTGGCTCGAATGCGGACGAAGCCGGCGGCGTCGAGGTCGGGCATCTCAATATCGGTACGGGACGCGTCGCCCGGACGGAAGTTTCGCGGATCAGGAACGCGGTGGCATCGGGCGAGTTTCTCGATAACCCGGTTCTCAAACGTGCGTTTGCCAAGGTGAAAGAGACTGGCGGTGATGTCCATCTCATCGGGCTGATGAGCGACGGTGGCGCACACTCGTCGACGGAGAACCTCTTTGCTTTGGTTCGGATGGCCAAGAAGAACGGCCTCGATCATGTGTTTATCCATTGCATCCTCGACGGCGTCGACGTGCCGCCTCGAACGGCTGACGTTTATGTCGAAGCTCTCGAGATAAAGCTCGCCGACATCGGCGTCGGCAAGATCGCGACGCTCTGCGGACGATTCTTTGCGATGGATGATAACGAGCGTTGGGAGCGGACCGCACGCACCTTTACAATGCTCGTCCACGCCGAGGGCGAGAGGGCCTTCGACGCGGTTTCAGCGATCCGAAACTCGTTTTTGCGTGGCATTTCGGACGAATTCATTGCCCCGATCGTGATCGAGACGGAGCAGGACGTCCCGACGGCGACCGTGAAGTCAGGCGACCTGGTTGTCTTTTTCAATCATCGTGGCGATGGCATTCGTCAGCTTGTTCGCTCGCTCTGCGTACCTGAGGGCGAAAGCGGTGCCAAACCCGATATCGACACCGTCTGTCTGACGGAATATGACCGGGCATTCAATCTGCCCGCCGCCTTTCGGCAAGAGCCGGAAAGGAATACGCTCACAGATGTGCTCTCAAAACTTGAGATCCGCAATTTGAAGATCACCGAGACCGCTAGAATTCCGCATCTGACGGTCGGTTTTGATGGCGGTGCGGACGAGCCGCAGCAGTTTGAGGAACAATTGCATATACCAGGGACATCGGCGGCCGCTGCGGATCATTCGCCAGAATCGCAGAGTTTTAAGATCGCAAACCAACTGATGCGCGGTCTGGAAACATCGGTCGGCGGAGTCTTTATCGCGAACATCCCGGCCGCCGCGATGATGGCCGAGACAGGTGACATCGAGCGAACTCGTTCGGCGATCCAGTACATCGACACCTGCATCGGCGGTATTTGCGAAAAGGCACAAGAGGCTGGCGGCATCGTCATTCTCACATCGTCGCATGGAAATTGTGAGGAAATGCTTCACTTCGACAGCGGCGAGCCGAGCTATTCGCCAACGGCCAACCCTGTCCCTTTTCACCTGATCGATCCGGCAAACGGCGGGGTTCGGCTTCGCGATAATGGCTCGCTCGCCGATATCGCACCCACGATCCTCGGCATTCTCGGTATCGAGAAACCCGCCGAAATGACCGGCAACGACCTTCGTGTGTTGTAGAATATTTGCTTGGCTCAAGATCTCGAATTCAAAAATATTCTGGTCATCCACTTCGGCCAGCTAGGCGATGTTATTCTTGGTCTGCCTGCTCTTCGGGCGATCAGAGAGAGATTTGCGCAATCGAGAATCACGTTGCTCCACGGCAAACCGCCGGCTGCGATCGTGAAACTCGCAAACGTTGCCGACGAATACATCCCGGTCGATCGCGTCGCTCTTCGGGATGGGAACAAGCTCAAGTCGATCGCATCGATGATGAGATTGACAATGGACATACGGCGTCGTCGATTTGATCTGGTCATCGATCTACACAGCCTGTCTGAGACCAATATTCTCGGATTCACGGCTGGGATCAAGAGCCGCCTCTATGCTCATCGCAAGGGACGCTCGATACAGCGGCTGTCGAATTTTCCGGTTCAACCGCCGCGCGAGGATCGTACGAAACACGCCGCTTTGCGATATATGGATGTGATCCGTCCATTTGGTATCGATATCGCTCCGGTGCTTTCACTCGAGCCGACGACAGACGATATCGCCGTTGCTCGATCAATCGTTGACGAGCATCGCGGGAAGAAGTTGGTCGGTGTGTTTCTCGGTGCCGGGCATCCGAGTAGGTGTTGGCCGCTTGAGAAGTTCGCCGAGCTGACGAGGAAACTTGTGGCGGATGAGGATGTGAGGTGCTTCGTATTCCTCGGCCCCGAAGAAGCAGCCCTCAGGCCGAAGGTCGAGACGATGTTTCCGTCATCGGCGATCATTCTGGACAAGCTTGGCTTACTTCATCTGTTTGCCGTTTATGCATTTCTCGACGTTGTGATCGGCAACGACACCGGCCCGATGCATCTTGCTGCGGCGTCCGACGCACATCTTGTCCTGATCTCGCACGAATTGGCTCCAGATGAGTTCTTGCCCCTGACAGAGCGATTAACCGTGATCCGCAGCGGGCGGATCGACGAGATTGCGGTCGACGACGTACTCGACGCGGTAAGAGATTGCCTCGAAAATGACATTTCAAGGGCGAAATGATAGATTGCTAGTTTCTCTGGAATTCACCGCGAATATTCGCAAACACGTTTCTTATGGTTGCAGAATTTGCGTTCGACAATGCTGACGAACGCCGCAAGGTCAGGCAGAACGGCACCGGCTGGATCGAGGTGATCGCCGGTTCAATGTTTTCCGGCAAGTCTGAGGAACTGATCCGCCGGCTCAATCGCGCACGGATCGCGCGGCAGCGGGTGCAGGTGTTCAAGCCCGGTATCGATGAGCGTTATTCCATCGAAGAGATCGCTTCACACTCCGGCCAGAAACATATGTCGGTGCCCGTTGCGAATACCGCCGAGATGATGTCGCATGTGAACGATGATACTGAGGTGATAGGCATCGACGAGGCTCAGTTCTTTGACATGGCCATCATCGACGCGGTCAACGAGCTTGCTGAATCGGGCAAACGCGTGATAATCGCAGGGCTCGATCAGGACTTCATGGGCAAGCCATTCGAGCCGATGCCGCAGTTGCTGTCGATCGCTGAGTTCATCACAAAGACCCACGCGATCTGTGTGAAGTGTGGTTCAACCGCGAATTACTCCCAACGCACCGTCGAATCTGAAGAACGCGTCGAAGTCGGGGCGGCGGATAAGTATGAAGCTCGTTGCCGCAGGTGTTTTATCCCGCACGCCGACGCCCCGACGCTGCATGATTCCTGATCTAGACTATCTATTTCACTGCTTTCATCGAGTATAGGATCGCCGGAAAGTCATCCGTGTGTTTGCCAAAGTTTGAACCCTTGGTCGAGGTCATCACATTTAGTTGCTGTGTCTGGCCCAAGTATTTGCGATACGCGATCCACTGGTGACGACGCGGATCGTCCTTGCCTGCGGGAGGTGCCTCGACAAACTCAACTCCTGTGATCCCGTCGATCTCGACCATCTTGACGGCCTCGTACTTTCCATTCTTTAGCTGCTGCATCGCCTGGTCGTAATAAGCTTTGAGGCTGATCTCCATTGGAAAGCTGTCGCCGAGCGTTGATATATTGACCAGCAAAAATGCATTGTCCGGCGAATTGTAGTTGAACGAGTCTTTGCCCGCCGACATCTTTTTCCAACCGGCTGGAAGCTTCCACGATAGCCCCTGATCATCCCATTTGGTTTCTGTTGCGCCGTCGATGATCGCCTGCTGACCAGCACTTGGCTTGGCCTTCTCGGCGGTTGGCCCGGCCGTGGTCGTCGAATTAGAGCCCGAAGTTGCTACATTCGAATTCGACGGTGTCGATCCCGTGAGACCTTTCAGCCTCTCCTGTAGGCCGCAAAAGGTCAGTGCAAAGGTTATCAATCCAAGTGTGATCAGCGATTTCATTTCTGTCCTCCGATGGTGATATTTGAGTTGCCATAATTGTTACTGCAAATGCAGGAAAATGCAATAGAGTTAGAAAGTATGCAAGAAGCGCGTCTCGCCGCCGTTCAAATATCAAACGGCGACACTCTCTCCAATAAAAAACCAAAGGAGTGATCTATGAGACATCAAACAATAATTCGCATATTTGCAGCATTTCTATTGACACTGAGCGGCATCGGAGCCGTATCGGCTCAAACGGGGGCATACCGCATTTCGTCGCCGTACTCGCACAAGAATCTGACGATCTTTCTGATCCACGGCAAGGACGAGAACAAGAAAGGCAACATTATGACGCTGCAGGAAGCGATGGAGCGAAAGCTTTTCGTCGTCTATGAAACGTCGAATGTCAACGAACTCGAGGTCGAGAACCTGTCAAAGGAACTCGACGTCTTTATCCAGTCCGGCGACATCGTAAAGGGCGGTAAGCAGGATCGTGTGCTTGCGGTCAGCATTATCATTCCGGCACGATCGGGCCGCATAAAGATCGAGGCATTCTGCGTCGAATCCGGCCGCTGGCAGAAACGCGGCAATGAAGAAGCTGGCAAATTCACCAGCTCAAACGACCGCATCGTGACAAAGGACTTAAAGATCGCGGCCAATGCCAGCCGTTCACAGCAGGAAGTTTGGGCAAAGGTGAGCGAAGCTCAGAGCCAGCTAGCCAAGAATGTCGGAGGTTCGGTCGCGGACGGAGCATCCGCGTCAAGCCTACAGCTTAGCCTGGAAGACAAAAAAGTCGTTGCCAACATCGACGAATACGTTCGAGCACTGGGCGGTATCGCCAATGGAAAAACCGATGTGATAGGTTATGCATTCGCGATCAACGGAAAGATCAACAGCGCAGATATTTACGTGTCGAATGCCCTTTTCAAAAAGGTATGGACGAAGAACTTAAAGGCGACGGCAACAGAGGCCGTATCCGAATCACGGGGCGTCCGCCTTGCAAATCCGGTAAAAGCCGATGCCGTTAAGGGATTTATGGATGATTCGGATCGAGCCGGAGCGAAGGAAAAGACGGTATCGGGAGCAAAGCTCACGACACGCGAGGATAAGGACAATGTGATGGTCGAGGCCCGCGACGGGCGGACGAACGCAGTCGTACACAAGACATACGTTCGCAAGCACTAGGGTCTCGATCATATAGGCTTCGAGCCCGGATCCAAGGAAATGCGGTGTCGTCGCTGTGCCGAATTTCTTCAGATCCGGGTTCGATCTGTTTGAAAATGCTCGAAAGGTTCCCGGCGATCAGGCTGATTTCTTGTTCATCATTCCAAGAACCTGACCGATCACGCCGCCGCCGATGGCTCCCATAACGATCGATCCAATAACATCCGCGATCGCCGGAATGTAGTTATTGGACATTTTCATAAATGCCAGGAACATAAGCTGAAAGCTAAGCGAAATCAAAAACCATACGACGGCACCGCCCTTGAGGCCGCCGACAAATGTTTTTATACCGGCCCATTTGTCGAAAATGTAAGCGAGCAGAAACGCCGAAACAAAATTTGCCAGCACGAGTGGTACCCATACCGGTGTTTCATTCATCAACTTGGCTGCGTCAGGATTCATGTTCGGCTTCATCACCATCGGATCGAGAACGAGCCCGTAAAGAAGAAACCCGAGAATAAAAAACGTGACGCCGCCCGCTACGGTTGCTGCTAAAACTCTTGTAAGCATAGAGAAAACGCTCCTTGAGGAAAACTACCCTAAAGCCCTTGATACAAATTGTGGGGTTACAGGGCTAAAATAGCTGAGTTTGGGGCGAATGTCAATCAAATCAAAGGATCAGTGTAGGTAGCACATCATATGTCCGGTTGAGATAGCAGGTGATATGTCCGCTAAGCGGGCGGCGAGGGTAGAGAATGATGATATATGAAACTCTACGCCGGGGCCGCAGTGGAGGCGGCGATGAAAAGACAGGAAATAAT
>JANPDK010000184.1:0-2986 GCA_031431415.1 Acidobacteriota bacterium
CGCTTCCATATTGGTGCGGGTGATCGTGTCCTCGAGACGGGCGTTGCCTTTGCCGACGAATTTGCCGGTATTGACGTCGATCGCGACGAGGGCCTCGGTCTGATTGATGACGAGATAGCCGCCGGATTTGAGCCAAACTCGGGGCTTGAGCGCCTTGTCGATCTCTTCCTGGACGCCGAACGCCTCGAGGATCGGTTCGTCGCGGGTGTAGAGCTTGACGCGATTGACCATCCGCGGGGCCATACGCTCCATGAACTCGACGGTGCGAAGATATTCTTCTTCACTATCGACGCGGATCGCCGTGAAATCATCCGCAAGCTGGTCGCGTAACAGGCGCTGCACGAGATCAAGATCCTGGTGGACCATCGCGGGCGAGCGTTTTTTCTGCGAGCCTTTCTTAGCGTCGATCCAGGTACGGGCGAGGAATTTGGCGTCGTTCCTGAGGTCTTCCTCGGAAATGCCGATCCCTGCAGTACGAACGATAAAGCCGCCCGAAGGAATATCCGGATCCTGCCTGATCTTCTGAAGCATAGTACGAAGACGGCTGCGTTCGCTCGACGATTCGATCTTTCGCGAGACGCCCAGATGCTCGATCGTCGGCATGTAAACCAAAAATCGCCCCGGCATCGCGATGTGCGATGTGATACGCGCACCTTTCTTTGCGATCGGCTCTTTGGCGATTTGCACGAGAATTTCCTGGCCTTCTTTTAGCAGGTCAGAGATCGTCGGCTGCGGCCCGCGGTCACGGTTGCGGTCATTACGCCCGCCGCTCGGACGGTCGTTTCGCTCATTCCGATCGTTGCCTGCGGGGCGATCATTGCGATCCGTTCGGTTATTGGCCGGGCGGTCATTCCGATCGTTGCGGTCACGGTCGTTACCCGGTGGCCGGTCGCCGCGATCATTTCGCTCGTTTCGGTCGTTGCCGGATGGGCGGTCGTTCCGGTCGCGGTCATTTCGATCATTGCCGGATGGACGATCATTTCTATCGTTTCGATCATTACCGGAAGGCCGGTCATTACGGGCGTTTCGATCGTTCCGCTCCCTGTTCGCCGGGCGTTCTGTGCGCTCAGGTTCGTCGGCGGCGACTGCAGCTGGGGCCTCACCTTCGGCTTCGGCATCGGCAGGGCGGTCGCGGTCATTGCGGCCGCGGCCACCGCGTCGTCCGCGTGTGCGCGGGCCGCGATCGTCTGCTTGCGGCTCGCCTTCGGCCGGAGCGGCTTCGGTGGAAGATGCATCTTCCGACTCGGCTTCCTCAGCGGCTGGTGCCTCGACCTCAACGATCTCAACTTCTTCTGTCTCCACCTCAGCGGCCTCGACTTGGATCTCCTCGCCGTTTTCGTCGAGCATAACCTCGTCATTCTCTTCCGGATCGGTCGTTCCGTCTGCATTGACCTTGGCTTTTGGTTTCGGGCCACCTCGACGACGGCCGCGGCCGCCTCGGCGGACGGCCATTTCAGCCGTTTCGCCCGGTTCCTTTACGCTTGCCTCGGCATCCTCGAGAGCCTCGTCGCCCTTAGCTTTCTTACTCTTGGCGGTTGATTTCTTAGCAGCAGGCTTTTTAGTAGCGGGCTTTTCCGCCTTGGCTTTAGCAGGTTTTTTAGCTGCGGCGGCTTTGGTTTTGCCGCGACCTTTGACAGGTGCCGGAGTATCATCGTCTTCGTCGGCGATCCGTTCGAAGCCACCGGCGTTGCCGCCGACCTCGCCCAAGAGCGAGCCAACTTCCGCTTCGGCGATCGATTCCATATCAAATTCTGCCGCACGGACACGATCCATTATCGCCTCCTGCATGTAGGCATCCTTGAACAGATCGCCCGTATCTTCTTCGTCAGCGATCCGCTCAAAGCCTGAATTATCAAAGCTGATCTCGATCGGCTCGATGGTCGGTTCGTCAGCATCTTCCCCTGCGGGTGGGGGTGCCACAATGTCCTCGTCGCGATTGCGTCCGCGACCACGGCCACGGCCGCGTTTTGGTTTGTCCTCAGCAGTCGACGGCGGCAGGACCTCGTCTACCGATATCTCAACCTCCTCAGTGACGCCGACACGTTCAGCCAACGGCTCGGCGACTTCCTGCGCAGATTCCATTTGTTTTTCGCGTTCGACGCGTTTGAGGTCAATCGTTTCACGTGCCGAGCGTTGGGCTTCTTCGGGCGATTCCTTTTTGCCCTTTTCCATCACGATGCGTTCGATCTCTTCTTCCTCGTCGAAGAAGTCAGAGACATAAAGGAACGCATCGCGTTCCAGCCCGATATCGACAAACGCCGACTGCATTCCGGGCAGCACGCGCATCACCTTGCCCTTGTAAACATTGCCCGCGACGCCGGTATTTTCCTCGCCTCGCTCAATGTAAAATTCCGTAACTTTGCCATTATCCAGAATGGCGATCTTCTTTTCGCGTCCATTGACGCTCACAATCATTTCTTTTGACATACAAAAAATCCCTTACTAAAAAATTCGGTCGAATGCCGTATTTATAAGCAAAAGGAGCGGCTAGAGATGTAGTTTTTTTGAACTTAAGGCCGAGAGTCACGGAGAGCAAACACACGCGTATTGGTCTTACAGCTTGGTCTCGAGGCTACGCCCCAAGTATAAAAGTATGAACAAAAGATCACGTTTGGGAACTCTCTCGGCACGAGAGCATCTAAGCTCTCATCGCCATCGGGGAGCACCTATCTTGTTTCAAGATCGTGCTCAGACCCGTAAAATCTCGATCTGCAAGGGCTGTTACGCCCTATCAAAAAATCCTCTAACTGTGTGCTCCTCTCGTCAAGCGATCCCGATCGCAAAACGCGGCAAACTGAGAGAAGTATAAACAATCGCATCAGTTAAGTAAATAGGAAATATCAGTAGTGTAGGTAGCACATCATATGTCCGGTTGAGATAGCAGGTGATATGTCCGCTAAGCGGGCGGCGAGGGTAGAGAATGATGATATATGAAACTCTACGCCGGGGCCGCAGTGGAGGCGGCGATGAAAAGACAGGAAATAAT
>JANPDK010000185.1:0-20176 GCA_031431415.1 Acidobacteriota bacterium
CATCGAACCCGTCGAGATCGACGACGGCGCCTTCATCGACGAAGACGTCGAGATCGACATCGACCTCGACGGCCCGGAGATCGAACCCGAAGAAGCCTTCGACATCGACGAAGCCATGAAGATCGAAGTCGAGGATGATGACCTATAATGTCGGACCGCAGGCTGCCAGCCTGCGAGTGTAAAGAAGGGAAGGCCTGGGCGAACTGTCCAGGCCTTTTTTCATTGACCGAAAGATCATTCGATAGTAGAGTACCAGCGAGATAATATTTGGAGGACTTTCTACGATGGTCGGTTTAATGCAGGTAATGATCTATCTGCTGTGCGTCTACCTTATTTTCAAAGGCGTCGAGATCTTCCAGATAGCCTTTGTCAGCAACAATCAGACATGGATGCGTCCGGTCGGCATTGTTCTAGGTGTTGTAATGACAGCCGGAGCGGTCGTTGTGGCCGTGAGTGCATTCCTGACCACCGAGTCGATGGTCGCAAACATTGGTGATAAGATGAACTCGATCCCAAAATTCCCATGAATATGAAAAAACTTCTGCCACTCGTCATCCTCATCCTCGCGGCTACAACATTTGCACAGCAGTCTGTCTCCGAACTACAGGCCAAAGCAAAAAGTTCGAAGCTTAAAGACCTCATCGTCAGTTACGACAAATTCAAGGATCGATCTATCGTCGCGACGAAGCCACAGAACCTGATTGGCTCATGGGAAGGCGGAATGGCGATATTCGCAACCGGAATGGCTGGCCCAAATAAAGCACAGACGATGTTGATGCTCTCGATAGGTTATGAGTTTAAAGGCGATAAGCTGACGGCCACCCCGGAGAATTACGCAATCATCTTCACAAGCAACAGCAGCGATTGGAACTTCCTGAAAGGTGACAAGAACTTTTACATATTGTTCGACGAGAGCCGTCTCGAATTAAGTCCTCTCGGCCAAGATAGCGACATACTTTGGTCACGAATCGGCGGTCCAATGAGCGTTTCGGTAAAGGAGACGCTCGGCTTTGGCATCTCACGAGCCGACCTCGAGCGCATTCTTGCTGCCAAAAAGATTGAGTTTAAGTTGGGTGATACAAAACCTCGCGAGTGGAAAGCTGATTGGTCAAAACGTATTCAGGCGATGCTGACCTTAACAAAGATAGAGGCAAACTAAACCCTCAATGAAGGAGACAACGATACAAGTTAGGACGCTGCTATCCTTGATATAAAACTCTCCACCTTTTTTACTGGAACGATGAGCGAGCCAACTCCAGAGCAGGAGCAATATCCCTATTACAACCATGATTCCGACATATGGTCTATCCGATTCCGTGCTATTTGTGCCGCTGGAATTGGTGTTGGTGCCATCTTTTGGGGAGCTAGTAACATCCCCGAACAGAACGGCGATCAGTTTTGGAATGTTTTTATTATCGGTAGCGTTACGTGGTTGATATTGGTTACAGCGTGGGTGCAAATTGATGTTAATAGACGTCAATGGCAAGCGATGCAGGATGGACTGAAACAAACTCGGGAGATGTTCGAACTCACGGAAAGGCCGTCACTTGGCTTGGACTTTCCAATTACGGTCTGGCCGCGAGATGAAAGAGATTTAACCAAGGGGTTTGACGTAAAGGTTGTTATAAGAAATTTCGGGCGAAGCCCTGCGGTAAAGGGCGATGCTTTGCTGGTGATTGGCTTCCCACTCAGTGCTGAAATACCGTCTAATGCTTGCCCAGAACCGCTTCGAGTGGACGGTGATGGGGGTCGTAGCCGTCTTGTGATTCCCGCAGGCGGTAACGCGATTTTGCGAGGCGATCTCACTGAAGACGAATTCACGGAGATTCAGCAGGGCACTCGGACTTTGCTTGTATGGGTTAGTCTGGAATATTGGGGAGTAAACGGACGCGAAGCTCCATACACTTTTGAGTATTACGGACGCTTGGATATTAAGACTGGCTACTACGAGGTATGTCAGAACCACAACGAAGCGACATAGCCGTTTCAATCAATTTAACTGCCAATAATTCGAGCAACAGCTCTCCTTTAATGAGTTCCACGTTGCGGATTATAACGAAAAAGCCGGAAGCTCAAACTTCCAGCTTTCCTATTCGCTTACAGATTGCAGGCTGGCAGCCTGCGGTCCGACGGTATTTACCAGATCTCACAAACCTTCTCGCGGATCATCTTGGCGCCCTGTTTGCAGCCGAAGGCGGAGGCGAATTCGGGCATGTTTGAGAGTGGGCCGTTGACGCGAAGTCGAGGACGACGAGCTATAAGTCCATTCTTCCCCGCTATCGCCGCCCGCAAGTTAAATCTGTGTATCAAAAGGCTCGGAGCCGCAAACTCCGGGCCTTTTTGATATCTCTGCTTGTTCTTTGGTGAGTTTTGATTACACCACTCGCTTGTGATCCCAGCCGAAACGGTGCTAATATGCGCGGAAACAAGGAGGTCACACACACAATGCTAGAAGAATGGAGGACCAACATGAGACAACGAATCGGTATTCTTTTTGCGCTCGGCCTATTGATCATCTCGGTAGCCACAACAGGTGCTCAGGATCTCAAAGTCGAGGCTGATCAATATTACCTTGTCCTGGAAGTGACAAAGCTTAGTACGTTTGAAAAGGAGATCAAGGTCGCCGCCGACCTGGGCTTCAGATTGATGATATCTTGTACGTCCGACGATGGTGCGAGAATTCAAGCGCTGATGGAGCGCGTAGCGACGCCACCAGACGTTTTTCAATATAAGATGGTCGCGACCTTTTCGGAAAAGACAGGAGACAAGGAGATGAATGCCGCCGCTGCGGAAGGGTTTCGGGTCGTCCCACACACCGCGATGATCAAAAAGGGTTTTACGATCTTTAATATTAATAAGGTCGTCATTATGGAGAAGACTCCGAAATCGCCCGATTTGTTTGAATACCGGTCGTTCACCGCCTTTAGAACGGCGACTTTTCATCGCGAGTTGAAGGCCGCAATAAGTGAGGGATGGAAGGTGGTCGACACACTTTACGGAAGCCTACTGCTCGAACGTAAGAAGGCGTAAACCAATATCACGTATGATGGCCGGAAGCTCAAACTACCGGCCTTTCTGCTATGTGCAAGAGGCTGGGCCCGGTTTGCCGACAGAAATCCGGTTATGAGATCTAGCGAGCTTGGCGAAAAATATTTGTCCACAACTGTCTTCGTCGTGGTACTGGCGGTCTACCTTGGCTTTCTGACTAAAAACTTTTATTGGGACGGCGTAAGCTTCGCGCTGGCAATCGAAAGTACTAATTCGCTCGACGCGTCACTATTTCATCCGAGTCATCTTTTTTACAACGTCTTTGGATACATCGTTTATAAAACAGTTGGTTTCCTTGGATTCCACCCCAGGGCCCTAACCGTTCTACAGGTATGTAACGCTATTTTTGGAGCACTTACTGCCGTCGTCCTTTACTACCTTTTCAGGCGGATATTCCGATCCACCCTCATTGCAATGACTCTTGTTTTTTTATTCGCCTTTTCAGCAACATGGTGGAAGTTTTCGACCGATGCGAATTCTTATGTTCCAAGCATATTTTTTCTGATCACCAGCTTTTGGTTCATCATGCCGGGCGGAAAGCCTCGCTGGTTGGTTGTCGCGATGATTCACACATTAGCCATGTGTTTTCATCAGCTGGCCATTTTTTTCTTTCCCGTGATCATTGTTGGTCTGTATCTGCAATCGGGCAACGATATTCGCCAGCGTCTTCGCGCAGTTTCCAAATACGCGGTAGTTACCGGTCTTCTGACATTTGGGATTTATTACCTCTGCTTTTATTTGCAAACTGGAAGTGTCGGCGTTCGGGACCTAATGAGTTGGATGACGTACTATTCTACGGAAAATGGATTTGTCTTCAATGCATCCGAGTCCGTTTCACGAACACTGAGTGGTACCATAAAGCTTTTTTTTGGTGGAAGAGTCTCGTTTCTAATGGAGAACATTGACCCGCTGACCCTTTTCTTAGTTTTCGTGGACGGACTAGCTTTGCTGAGCTTCATGGTTATTCTTGTCCGGGGCGTGATCAAGAGAAAACAGAATGGCCTGGGCGAGATTCCTACTGCTTCTCTCAATCAGGCAGTGACCCTTTGCTTAGTATGGATTTCAGCATACAGCGTGTTTCTCTTTTTCTGGATACCAAAAAACACGTTTTACAGGATGTTCTATCTTACGCCGCTAATTGTTCTAATTGGTGTATGGCTAACTAAATCGAATTTCCTGCACTTGCACCGGGCATTAGCTCCTATCTTTACAATTATTGTGGTTCTGTCCAATTTTCTTTTTCTGATCCTTCCGTATGCAAAAGTGCGAAGGGAAACGCCACTTTACATGGCTAAACAAATGAATACGGTTTGGACGCAAAAAAGCGTAATCTACTTTTCCTCCATGGATTCGGACAACAATCTTGTTCGGTACTTCAACCCCGAAACTAACTGGAAACAACTTGGAGATACTGCTGACGAGGAAATTTTGGATTCTATGCTTCGAGAAAATACCGTAAATGGCAGCGATATTTGGATCGAACACTCGGCGTATGACAACTTGCAACGAAAGGGCCTTGCAACTTGGTTAGCGGCCCATTCAATTACCGAGACGTACAAACTGACCGACCCCGCGTACAACATGATTTTTGTGAGACTAACGCCCATAGATCAGTAATTGTGTGTCGCCGAAACCGATAACAGAAGTTAGGCCCGGAGCTCAAACCTCGGGCCTTCTTATTTGTATTCGGAGTGCAAGCCTTAACTTGTGCTTTGCGATAGTAATGCAAGCTGAAGCTTGCTCCGAACTTTCTACCAGATCTCGCAAACCTTCTCGCGGATCATTTTGGCGCCCTGTTTGCAGCCGAAGGCGGAGGCGAATTCGGGCATGTTTGAGAGCGGGCCGTTGACGCGCCAGCGGGGTAGGGCGTGCGCGCTTGCCGGCGACCTGTTGGCGTTCGGCCTCGGGCGTACACCAAGCCGCCCGTCTGTTCCAGGGTGGAACACTTTTGGACGTTTTTGGTCATAAAAGACGCATTTGGTCATAAATAGCGGTCATAAAATCTGCTCATGGGTCATACTGGGACGTTGTTTGGTCATATAAAATGACGATCGGGTCATACAAAATGTCCCGTGGGTCATATATTTTGCATTTGGTCATACTGATTTGGCGTTCAGGGACGTAAAAAAGCGTGTTCCACGTGTTCCATGCGTTCCACCGTTCCATGGTGGAACATGGAACAAAGCTAGTTCACTGGAACAAACTTCTCGGCGACATGATCACGCAATTCGGCTGCAAGCAGTTTCCGATCGGCATTTTTGATCGGAGTTTCGCCAAAGGTGATTGTCGCGGTGTACCGCGTGACCTTGAACAGCCGCCAGAGGTGGGCGAAGAAGGAGATATCTTCCCACCAGCATGCCGTCAGGTGGGCGGGCATTTCGCCTTCTGGGGTGCGATAGGTGATGGCTGCGTAGTGGACGGGGATGTCTTTGCGCGCGGCGAATTCGAGGAATGAGGAATTGAACGGCAAGACCTCCTCGCCTTTTGTGCTTGTGCCCTCGGGAAAGACGATTACGCCTTCGCCGGCGTCGAGGCGTTCGACGATAAGCTCGCCGGCACGCGGTATGTCGCGACGATTTTTGCGGTCGATAAAGATCGTTCCCATATCGCGGCAGATCCGCCCCGCGAGCGGCCAGGTTTCGACCTCGGCCTTGGCGACAAAGACGCTTTTTATAGTCGCTCGTAACGCTCCGATATCGGTGTAGCTGAGATGATTTGTGACGAGAAAGAACGGCGGTTTTGGCGGCGTTCCAATGACCTCGATGGTCATTTTAGAGATGCGTGCAAAACTCATGGCCCATGCTCCAAACGTCACTTGGCGTGCGTGGATCTTGTTGGGAATAAAAAAGCGTATGACGAACCAAACGCCATAGATGCCCAGCGTTGCCGTTACAAACAAAACCATCCTGATCGCAGAGCGCAAATTTCTCATGTCGCGTTAGTTCTTATCGACCTTTTTGAAATTGTATCGCAGCAAAAAACGCATCGCCAATGGCTTGCCGTCGCGCGAGGCGGCGAGCCAGTTCATTGTGCGAACTGCCTTTTCGACCGCCTCGTCGAGGCCGTAACCTGCCGAGCGCGTGATCTCAGTGCGAAGAATTGTGCCCGCCGCGTCGAGATCGACCGTGATCTCGACAGTCGCTGCAACATCAAAAAGTGCGGCGATCTCGGTGTATTCCGGCTTGATTCGGCGAAACGGGATCGGGGCACGAAAGCCTTTGGCGCGCGGCGATGCAGCATCAGGCGGCTCTTCCATCGCGATCAGGGGCGGCTCGTCGATCTCGGTTTTGTTGGCTTTCAGAATGGCGGCATCGATCTCTGCCGCTATCGACGGGATCGAAATGTTGAGAGCCTTACCGGCGGCATCCGACTTCGCCGCCTCAAATCTCGGCAAACGCCACAGCACCATTCGGCCCGAACGCGAGCTGAAAACGTGTATCGAGGCGAAGGCTTCGTAATACTCTTTTCGCTGAAAAGAACTCCTCCGCAGTGTCGCCGATCTGGTGACAATAAAATAGTCGCAGCCGATCGCCGCTCCAATTTGCTGGGCCTCGTCACGTGTTAGATTGAATGGATTTGAGAGCGAAACGGAGCGAAACGCTGCTTCGCTCAGATCGCTGTCGAAGACGCGGACAGATGTCTTTTCCGTCAAAGAATCGGCAAATGCTCGACTGCTTTCAGCTTTGTCCGGTGTGAGTATCGCGAGACGCTGCGCAGCAGTCGCCGATGCAAAATTCAAAAACAAAAATGCAAAAAGTCCGATATTTGAAATTTGAAATTTGAAATTTCTAATTGTGATACAGTTCCGCGATCTCATTTTTCAATTCAGCCGGGAAGCAGATGCGGTGGATGCGGTAGCCTTCCTGCAGCCCGCGAACGGCCGGGCTGACCTCGGATATCTCACGTATCTGCGGCCGCGAAAAGCCCTCCTCGACAAAGATCAGATTCTTGGGTTCGGCCGTTTTCTTTGAATAGAACGAATACGAAGCATTGCCAGCCTCGTCCTCGACAAAATAATATTCAGGGTCAAAGCCCGCACTTTCGACGATCGCACGCGAGCGTTCGATAAAAATCTGCCGCTCATTTTCAGGCATATCGAGGTCAAATGCTGTGAACAAACGGCGATTTAAGAAGCGTTTTGAAAGATCGGCGAGAACCGCATCTTCGCTACTCTGCCACTGTTTGATGCTGAATGTTACGTCCGTGTCGTCAAGCGAAAGGTGCTCGCTAAGATTCAGTTTTTCGCCAGCTAATACCTTCTGTATAGGTGTATCCGGAGCAAACCAAACTGGCCCGCCCGTCTTGTACAGATCGAGTGCACGCCGCAACAAAACGCGCAAAACTGCCTCGGCTGATCGCAGTGTTCTGTGAAAATACACCTGCCGGTACATATAATATCGGGCCTGTAGATAGTCTTCGACGGCGTAAATACCGCGTGCCGAGACGTACAGGCGATCAGACGCCTCGTCGATCTCGATCGATTTAATTATCCACTCGAGATCGTAAACGCCGTATTTCGCGCCCGTCATCAGGCTGTCGCGAAGCAGATAATCCATCCGATCGACATCGAGCTGCGAAGAGACGAGCTGGGCGAGGGCGAGTGGTTTGAAATCGCCGCGAACCATCGCTGCGACATTTTTCGCGAGGTCTGGCGAATATTCGTTCAGCAGTTGGCCGACGGATGTTTCTTCGCTCAGGACCGCCTGAACGGTAAATTCTTCGTGATGAAACCCGAGGATCGATTCGATCACGTGCGAGAACGGCCCGTGGCCGATGTCGTGGAGCAGGGCCGCGATGCGTACGGCGGTCCGCTGTTCGTCGGAAATCTCGTAGCTAAGCCGAAGCTTCGCGACCATTCGAGCCGCCAGATGAAACGCCCCGAGGCTGTGCGTAAATCGTGAATGCTCGGCCCCCTGATACGCAAAATACGCGAGGCCAAGCTGCCGAATTCTACGAAGGCGCTGAAATTCCGGCGTATCGACGAGAGCTACGATCAGCTTGCCCTCGGCCGAGTCGGTGTTTACGCGGATGATGTTGTGAACCGAGTCGCGGTAGATCCTTTCTGACATTTCGTGTAGCTACATTTTAGCAGAAAGCGGGGTGTTCAGCGGTTGCTGTGTGCCAGCACTTCGAAGAGGAACTCGAATATCTCGATGTTTCGCCGGGTCTCCTCGACCGTCTCGCCCCACGCGTACAGGCCGTGGCGACGGATATAAATGCCGTGAATGAGAGCATTTTCGAGCAGCACATTTTCGATCACATGCGAGAGAGCGATCTGATCGCTGGAATTTTCGACGATCGGAATGCGTTCCGCGTGCTCGTGAGTGTCGACGCCGACGAGGCCTTTCAGAACTTCGTGGCCCTGCATGACGATCGAGCCGTCGACATAATGTTTGTCCGAAAGGATCGATCCCCAGACGGTTTGCGAATACAAAATGCACCTCGCCCGCGGCCGCAGGCGATAGATCGAAAGATGCAGCATCGTCTCATCCGAAGGCCGTCCGAAGCCCTGCAAGATCTCAGCGTCGTCATCGAGTTCGAGAAAATTAGTCTCGTCAAGCGTGCCTTTCTCATTGCCCGCCGCTGTAATACACAGTCGTAAGGGCTTACGTGCCAACAGGATACTAAAATTACCGCTAGCGCCACGCGCCCAGCCGCGACGGTAAAATTCGCGACCGGCTTCGGTCAATTCCTGCGTCGGGCTCAGTGGTTGGGAGTCATTTGCCATAAACTATTCCTCGTCTTCGCGAAGCTTCTCGAGTACAGAAAGATCTTCGAGCGTCGTTACATCGCCTGCGACACTACCGGTAGTTGCGAGTTCCCTCAACAACCTACGCATGATCTTGCCGGAGCGCGTCTTTGGCAGCGTATCAGTGAAACGAATGTCGTCGGGTTTGGCGAGCGAGCCGATCTCTTTGGCGACGTGGGCTCGGAGTTCGTTTTTGAGATCGTCATTGCCCGTGCGGCCGCCTTCGAGGGTGACGAAGGCACTGATCGCCTGGCCTTTGATATCGTCGGGGCGGCCGACTACGGCAGCTTCGGCGACGGCTTCGTGCGAGACGAGTGCCGATTCGATCTCGGCGGTGCCGAGCCGGTGGCCGCTGACGTTTATCACATCATCGACGCGGCCCATTATCCAATAATACCCGCGGCTGTCGCGGCGGGCTCCGTCACCCGCGAAATAGAATCCCGGAATTTCAGACCAATACGCCTGCTTGTAGCGTTCGTCGTCGCCCCATAGCGTACGCAGCATCGACGGCCAAGGATGCGTTGCGACGAGATAACCGCCTTCGTTCGGACCTACGCTTTTTCCTGCTTTTGTCACTACGTCGAGCATGATTCCGGGTATCGGCCTCGTGGCTGTTCCGGGAACGGTCGGCGTTGCACCGGGTAGTGGCGAGATCATTATCGTGCCGGTCTCGGTCTGCCACCACGTATCTACGATCGGACATTTACCTTTGCCGATGACTTCGTGATACCACATCCACGCCTCGGGGTTTATCGGCTCGCCGACAGTTCCTAGGAGACGCAGACTCGACAGATCGTGCTTAAGCGGATACTGCTCGCCCCACTTGATGAACGCACGGATAGCTGTCGGAGCGGTGTAGAAGATCGTGACTCGATGCCGTTCGATGATGTCCCAGAAACGGTCGAAGTCCGGAAAATTCGGCGCTCCCTCGTACATCATAACCGTCGCACCATTTGCGAGCGGGCCGTAGACGACATAGCTGTGGCCGGTCACCCAGCCGATGTCCGCCGTGCACCAATAGACGTCCTCGTCCTTGAGATCGAAGACCATTTTGGCTGTGTACGCTGCCTGAGTGATGTAGCCGCCCGTCGTATGGAGGATGCCCTTTGGCTTGCCGGTTGTGCCCGAGGTGTAGAGGATGTAGAGCGGATGTTCGCTGTCGAGTTCTTCGGCGGGGCAGACGGCGTCGACGGTCTCGATGATCTCGTGCCACCAATGATCGCGGCCCGGCTTCATCTGGATCTCGGAACCAGTGCGGCGATAAACAACGACATTTTCAACGGTCAGGCATTGAACAGCGGCCTCATCGACCGCGGGTTTGAGCTTGATCTCGCCTCCGCGTCTATATGCTCCGTCAGCCGTGACGATCAGTTTGCAGCCGCCATCGATCACTCGGTCGCGGATCGCGTCGGCTGAAAATCCGCCAAAAATAACTGTGTGCGTCGCTCCGATCCGGGCACACGCGAGCATCGCGATGGCGAGTTCCGGCACGAGCGGCATATACAATGCCACGCGGTCACCACTCGCGACGCCAAGCTTTTTCATCACGTTTGCAAAGCGGCAAACCTCACGGTAAAGCTGCAAATACGTCAGCGTCCGCTGCTCGCCCGGCTCGCCTTCCCAAATGAACGCGGCCTTATTCTTACGCCACGTCGTCAGATGCCGGTCGAGGCAATTGTGGGAGATATTGATCTTTCCGCCCACAAACCACTTCGCAAAAGGCTCGTTCCACTCGAGCACCGTATCCCATTTTTTGAACCAATCTAAGCTTTCAGCCTGCTTCGCCCAAAACGCCGGAACATCGGCCGCCGCCTCCGCATACAGCTTCTCGTATTCTTCAAAACTCTTGATTTGAGCGTTTGCGGCAAAGTCGGCAGGCGGCGTAAAAACGCGGTCCTCGGTCAGCACAGATTCGATAGCGGTTGGTTCGGACATGAGGTAAGTATAGATTATCAACGGTTTACGCGTAAATTGTGGACATGGCCGTATTGTGTGAAACCAGCTAGAACGTGTAAAATCGGCGAAGCAACCTACCCCCCCAAATAAGTATGCCTCTTCTCGAAATGCGAAATATCGTCAAGGAATTTCCCGGCGTACGAGCGCTCGATGGCGTGAGCTTTACGCTCGATGCGGGCGAATTTCATTCGCTCGTCGGCGAAAATGGCGCCGGAAAATCGACGCTGATGAAGGTGCTGTCGGGCGTGTATCCAGAGGGAACTTTTGAAGGTGAGATTTTGGTCGATGACTCGCCTAGACACTTTCGGAACATTCGTGACAGCGAGAACGCGGGCATTGCCATCATCTTTCAGGAGCTGTCGCTCGTCAAAGAATTGACCGTTGGCGAGAATATTTTCCTGGGCAAAGAGCCGTCGAGTTTTGGCATTATCAATTGGTCCGAGATGTATCATCGTGCTTCTAAGCTCTTGCAGGACCTGCATTTGTCGATCGACCCGCGTGTAAAGGTCGGTTCGCTTGGGATCGGCCAGCAGCAGCTCGTCGAGATCGGTAAGGCCTTGTCTCAGGACGCGAAAATCCTCGTCCTCGATGAGCCGACCGCCGCTCTCACCGAGTCCGAGGTCGAGACGCTCTTTGCGATCCTCAAAAAACTCCTCGCGAAAAGCGTCGGTATGATCTATATCTCGCACAAGCTCGACGAGGTCTTTGCGATGAGCGACCGGATCACTGTTCTCAGGGACGGCAAGACGGTCGCGACACATAACGCCCTCGATATAGATAAGAATGGAGTCATTGCTGCGATGGTCGGGCGTGAGGTTGGTGACATCTTTCCGGATGCGACGCACGAACACGGCGAGGTCGCTCTGAGCGTCCGCGGCCTGACGGCGTATTCGCCGGATATGCCGGGCAAGAAGCTGGTGGACAATGTCTCGTTCGACGTGCGGAAGGGCGAGGTGCTCGGCATCGCGGGACTGATGGGAGCCGGCCGCAGCGAGCTTTTGATGTCGATATTCGGGGCGTGGAGCGGTAAATTTTCACGCGAGATCGAGGTCGAGGGGCGTCGCGTCGATATTTCTTCGCCTGCCGATGCGATACGTGCGAGCGTTGGATTTGTGACGGAAGATAGAAAACGCTTTGGGCTGATCCTAGACCAGACGATTCTCGACAACATGACGATCGCCGGTCTCAGAAGCATTTCGGGCCAGATCGTCACCAACCGCACCCGCGAGAACATCGCCGCAAGCGGCCCGATGAAAAGCCTGCGTATCAAGGCAAATTCGACGCTCACAGTCGCCGGAACACTTTCGGGCGGCAACCAGCAAAAGGTCGTTCTCGGCAAATGGCTGCTCACGCATCCAAAAGTTCTATTTCTCGACGAGCCGACTCGCGGCATTGATGTCGGTGCCAAACAAGAGATATATGCCGAGATCAATAAACTCGCAAAACAAGGCCTCGCGATAGTGCTTGTTTCGAGCGAACTGCCCGAGGTGCTTGGCCTTTCCGACCGCGTGATCGTGCTTCACGATGGCAAGGTGACAGGCGAGTTTACGCGGAGCGAAGCGACACCTGAGAAGGTTATGGCAGCCGCGACGGGGAATATTTAACGACATGCACGAAACAACAGGAACGAAGATCACAGCTACCGCACTCCGAGCCTATATAATGATCGCCGTGCTCGGCCTCATCTGGGGCTACTTTCACTGGGCGACGGATTACGTTTTCATGACGCCGCGAAATTTGTCCAACCTGATGACGCAGATGTCCGTGACCGGCATCATCGCCGTCGGCATGCTGATGCTCATCGTCTCGGGCAACATCGATCTGTCGGTCGGCTCGGTGCTCGGATTTGCGGGCGGCATCGCGGCATTTTCCATGACGACGCTGGAATATGGCTTGCCTGTGTCTATTCTGGCGGCTCTCGTCGTCGGCGTCGTGATCGGCGTTTTTCATGGAGTGTTAACGGCGTATCTGAACATTCCCGCCTTTATCGTTACGCTGGGCGGGTTGCTCGCTTGGCGAGGTGCGGTCAAATGGCTGCTCGGTGGGAATACAATCTCGGTTTCTGATCCGACTTTCATCTCGATCGGCAATGCGAATCTGCCTACGGCTATTGGTTGGGGGCTTGCCGTCGTGGCGATCGCGTTCGTGCTGTTCATGGCGTATCGAAAGGCTCGCTCCGTCAAAGACTACGGCCTCGGCGAGGCGAATTACACAGGAGAATTGCTCAAAGCAATTATCCCGATCGGCGGCATCGTCGCCTTTATCGGCGTCATGAACGCATACAATGGCGTTCCGTTTCCCGTTCTCATTTTGCTCGGCGTCGCACTGCTCGGTGCCTTTCTCACCAACTCAACCGTCTTTGGTCGGTACCTATACGCCATCGGCGGCAATGCGGACGCCGCTCGTCTCTCGGGCATAGATAACAAACGCAATATCCTTAAGGTCTATGCTCTGTTAGGTGCATTAACTGGCGTGGCCTCACTCATCTTCACAGCCCGCGTCGGCAGCGCCGCACCTGACGCCGGTGTCCTAAAGGAACTCGACGCCATCGCCGCCTGCGTCATCGGCGGAGCCAGCCTAATGGGCGGCCGCGGCACCATCTTCGGCGCCTGCCTCGGAGCCCTCATCATGGCCAGCCTCGACAACGGAATGTCTCTGCTCAACGTCCGAGACTTTATGCAAGACATCATCAAAGGCTCGATCCTCGTCGCGGCTGTTGGGTTAGATATGATGGGCAGAAGGCAGGGGTAACGATACGATAAAAATTTCTTTTGTTTGGTTGTAGTCGCTGTTAATATGAAAGTTGTTTGAGGGAAAAGAATATGGGAGCAACTTTGACGATCGATTTACCCGAAGAAGTTATAGGAACGCTGAAACAAGCTGCGCGTGAGGACGGGGTTTCTGAAAGTACCTTCGCGACAAATGCGCTGATGAACTATATCCGGCTTCGTCAATCCAGATCAAGTCGACCTGGAGTGGCGGCAAAGGAAGACATTGATGGACTGCTACGGACAATGGATAGCATGCGCCAAAGCGCCGAAAGGAATGGCTTGACGCCCGAAATCCTAGAAACCATCCTGAACGACAAATAGAAGGGTGCGTTGCGTCATCGATAACAATGTTCTTGTTAGCTCTGCCACGCATGGCGGGCTTCCATTGTTAGTTCTTGAGACAGTTCTTACGACTGGCATACTACTCTCATCGGAAAATACGATCTACGAACTATCAGAGGTACTAAGTCGCCCTAAGTTTGAAAAATATCTGCCTAGACCGCAACGCGCGGAATTTATCTCCTATGTGATAAAGGTCTCTAATTTGATAGAGATACTAGAGACGATTTCAGTTTGCCGCGATCCAAAGGACAATATGCTGCTCGAACTGGCTGTGAGTGGAAACGCGGACTATCTGATTACGGGAGATGGTGATCTGCTCATTCTTCAGGAATTTGAAGGTGTTAGGATCGCAACGCCGCGTCAGTTTCTTGACGAAGCGGAATTGCAGTAGCTTAGCTCTGTCACGTTGGAGGTTCGATCCTCGTTGCGGCGGTCGGGTTGGATATGATGGCACGGAAGCGGGTTAACCACGAGAATCCAAAATGAAGATTGTTTTTCTAGTTTTGATCATAATCTGGTTTTTGCCGGCAACACACTTTGGCCAGGATGGTCCGAATGCGGTTCCGATTATTCGCATGGACAAAAACAGGTTTGCGGTGGGCGAAGCGGTGTTCTTTTGGTTGGAGATCAAGCAGACGAGAGATGCGACTATTGATGAGAAATACAAAGCATCCTGCCGCCTGACGGTAATACGTCCTGATGGCACTAAGAAAATTGACAATATAGGCTGGCCTATTGACGGGCCGCGTGATCGCGGATGGTCAGGAGGTTGGGGTTTAGGTGTTGAACCGGTTCAGGTCGGCAAATACACTCTGGTTTTTGAATTTGCCGGCCAAAAATCCGCTCCGGCGTATGTCTTTGTCGAGGAAATTTCGATCCTTAAGTCTATCAAGCTTGATTTTGTCTTTAATGAGTCGGGAAACTCTCCGGCCGATCTCAACATCAAGATGCCGACGAAACAGAAGGTAATATTTATCGTGAAAAATTATTCGGATCAAATCGTTAGATTTGCCGGTCTTGGGCAGGCAATACGTTTTGAGCTTGGGTCTCGTGTGTCAGTATCGATGAAACGGGCAGGAAAGTATGGCGCTGACTTCTTTTATCCGGAGGACAAGATTGCTCAGCAACAGAGCTTGGATGGGCTCACAATGTATGACAAATTTACATGGGATGTAATTGGAAAAGTTATGACAATTACCGTAAAACCCGGCGAAACCTATCGACACGAACTGTCATTGCAGACCGTCCTTGATGAGGCGGACAAGAACCTGCCTTTCGAGCGGGGTAGCTACTCAATTACCTTCTCAACAGCCTTGGATATCCTGATCGGCGAAAAAAATGGGATGTGGGAAGCACTCTCACCTTTCCGTGTTGTTGGACGATCTACCGCGAATTATGTCATTAGTCGCTACACAGAAGACTAGCCCCCAATAAAACTCATCGTCCTGCTCGCAGGCCTGAACTCCGCATCATTTATATAGTGACGCGGTTCTTTTTTCATTACGGCGTCCTCGATGAACCGGACGATCTCGTCGCGGCTGGCGCCGCTGCGAACGACGTCTCTCAAATTATGTTCCGTCCTTGAGAAGAGGCACGTGCGGATCTGGCCGTCGGCGGTTAGGCGGATGCGGGAGCACATCCCGCAGAACATTTCGGTGACGGGGGCGATGATGCCGATCTCGCCGGCGGAACCGTCGGCGAATTCATATTTCCAGGATGTTTCGCTGCCGCGTGAGGTTTCTTTTAGTTTTAGTGGATAGACGGCGTTGATGGCGGCGTGAATCTCTTTTCCAGAGACGACCATTTCGCGGCTCCATTCATGTCCGCTGTCGAGGGGCATGAACTCGATAAACCGCATAGAAACGCCTTGTTCGCGTGCGAAATGTGCGAAATCTACCAACTCGTCATCATTACGTCCACGCACCACGCAGGCGTTTATTTTTATCGGATCAAAGCCGAATTCTTTTGCCGCAGCGATGGAATCATACACCCTATCGAGACCATCAACGCCTGTAATATTGAGAAATTTTGCCCGGTCAAGGCTGTCGAGGCTGATGGTAACGCGGTCGAGCCCGGCATCTTTCAATGCGGCGGCGTGACGCGGGAAGTCGAATCCGTTCGTTGTCAGGGCGAGGTCTTGTAGTTGGGGTTTAAGTTTTGAGAGTTCGCGAACAAGGCTCGGAACGTCCTTGCGGATCAACGGTTCGCCGCCGGTCAGGCGGATCTTTTCGATGCCGAGTGAGACGAATATTTCCGACAAATATGCGATCTCTTCGAACGTTAATATCGTCTCTTTGCGTGCCAATGGCGGCTCACCATTCGGCAGGCAGTAGAAGCAGCGAAAATTGCACCGGTCCGTCAGCGAGATGCGCAGATCGCGGATCGTTCGGTTGTGAGCATCGCGCAGCGGCATAATGTAACTATTAACTAACAACTGACAACTATCAACTGTTAGAAAAAAAGAATTCCTTTCTGCACAGTTGTTAGTTGATAGTTTTATAGTTGTTAGTTTTTCAATGCCGCAGCGTTTCGTTTCAGGCCGGCGAGTTTTGTTCGCTTTATCGCGGAGCGGCGAAAGCGTTCGACATAGGGTTCGTGATCCATTTCCGCAACGGCGTCGAGGTCGAGTGAGGTCTCGCCATTTCGAGGTTCGAAGCGCGTTTCCTCCGTCGGTTGCTCAAAACGATTCCACGGACAAACGTCTTGACATATATCACAGCCGTAGAGCCAGCCTTCGAGATTCTCAGCAATATTTTCGGGAAGCGTTTCGTCGCGAAGCTCGATGGTCGCGTACGAAATGCACTTTTGTGAATCGACTACGTATGGTTCGACTATCGCGCTGGTTGGGCACGCGTCGAGACAAGCGGTACAAGTGCCGCAATGGTCATCGACAGTCTCGGTGTCGTAGTCGAGTTCGATGTCGAGCAGCAGCGAACCGATAAAAATCCACGAACCAAGCTCTTTTGTGATCACATTCGAATGTTTGCCAAGCCAGCCGAGACCGCCGCGAACGGCCCACGCCTTGTCCATGAATGGTGACGTGTCGACGCAGATCTTGCCATTGACGGACGGGTCCTCGGCCTTGATCCAGGCCAATAGATCACGTAGCTTATCGCCAACAACGTCGTGATAATCATCTCCCCACGCATATCGCGAGATCTTGCCCGTCTCGCCGTGCTCGTGTGGCGTGTAATAGTTGACCGTGACAACTACGACAGACTTCGCCCCCGGAAATAAAATACGTGGGTCGGACCGTTTTTCCGGCTCTCTCGTCATCCACGCCATATTGCCGTGGAATCCGCGTCTCAGCCATTCGTCTAGATGTCGACCTTCATCGCCAAGCGGCGAAGCAGCGACGATCGCGATCTTGTCGATACCAAGCTGAGCGGCGTGATGCATGATCTTTTCCGAGAGCGAGGCCATATGCCGATTATCCATGAATTCTAAACCTAAAGCACGAAAAAGGCCGGACGATACGAGATCGTCCGGCCAGTCCTTTTCCAGAGTAACGGTTAGAAGCTGAGCTTCATACCAAACTGAAACTGTCTCGGGTCGAATGCCGACGTTGGGTTGCTATAGTATTTGCCGTTGCCCGAACGCTGGCCGAATGAGTTGACAACCTGATAGAACGGATTGCCCGCCGCCTCGTTAAAGCGATTAAAGAGGTTAAAGCCCTCCGCGATGATGTCGAGACTTACCCGCTCACCTATGCGTACTTTGCGAGTGACTCGTGCGTCAAGGGTAAAGTAGTTGTGGGTCAGGCCCATGTTTCGACCGAGGCTGCCGCTGAGCCCAAATGCACCCTGATTGCAATTAACATCAACGCCGGTGGCGCATAGAGTGCCGTCAGATCTCACGGACGGACGTTCGTTCGTGCTTTGGAAATCACCGTTGTTGTCGCCAACCGCGAGAATGTTGAACGGGCGTCCAGAGCTTATCTCTAGGATCGGAGCAACCGAGAAGCCCTGCATAAACCGCTGGAATCCGCTGCCGGAACGCCAGGACTCGGGTGAGCTCAGGATGCCGCTCAGGACAAATCGGTGGCGTTGGTCAAAGAGCGAATCCGACCGCTCAGCCCGGAAATTAAGATTGTCCTGCGGTTTGAGCAGCGTCTGAAGATCGGATGAATCGTCGATCGAGTGCGACCATGTATAGGTCGCCAGGAATTGCATATTGGTCGAGAAACGCTTCTTGACCTCGATGTTCATCGCGTTGTAGAACGAGTTACCATCCGATACCTGAGCGTTGACATCCGAGTAAGGATTGATCGGACCCGGAGCTCGCAGTGATCCGGCAAGCAGCGAGTCGAAGGTTGCCTTGTTAAGTCCGGTCAGGGCACGGACAAAGAAATAGTTCGGTCCCAACTTTCGGAAAAAGTCGGCGGCGATCGCGCTCACGAACCTCTGGCCGGTCGTATTATTAACGGCGATAAAGCCGGGAACAACGACGGTAAACAATGCATTGCTGGCCGTTGGCACCGAGAAGAATGCCGCTTCACTAAGGCTTGTCGGTGCACGGCCGGTTGGTCCGCAAGCAGTAGTGGGTCCGCAAGCTCCGCCAGCTGGCTGATTTGCAGTGAATCTGCGGAAATTGTCGATCAAGGACTGCTGATTGACGTTATTGACGTCCTGCGGGTGTGCCAGGTGGCGGGCGTTGACCGTTATGTAGCTCGCCGAGATCGACATGTCACGGCCGATCATTCTCTCAACCGAAAGGTTCCCCTGGAAGGCCATCGGGTATTCGAAATCCTTCGAGACGTGCAGCGTAAATGGCAAGATCGGTCCGAACCCGGTGAACTTGCTGGAATCGAACCTCTGGCGTCCGAATTGATAGATAGCGGACGGCGCGATGGCTTGCGTAACGGTAGCTCCACAGATCGCAGCATTCGATCCGTTAACTCCGCAGACCGTGCCATGAAAGACCTGGAAAGCGTTCAGGAGGCCGGTGGTAGCTGGGCCGCCGATCGGCAGAAGCGTAGCCTGCTGCTGCTGTGAACCGTCAGCAATGTTCGAATTGAACGAAACCGCGAGTAGCGGATGGTCGTAGAATATTCCGCCTGCACCGCGGATAACTGTCTTGCCGTCACCATGCAGATCCATAGCGAATCCGACGCGGGGGGCAAAGTTATTCTTGTCACGCGGGAAGCCCTGCGTCACATTGAGAGCGTCCTGGGCCACCTGAATATCGCTGGCCGAAAGCGTGATGCCGGTCAACGGATCGGTGAACGGTGACGGTGCGAACTGCTCGGTAAACTCATAGTCATAGCGAACGCCGTAGTTGACTGTGAACCGCTTGGTAGCTCTCCAGGTGTCCTGGGCAAAAAATGCGATCGGCTTGTTTCTCAGGGAACTCTCCGGATCGCCAAAGCCTTGAATGAAAACACTTGGGAATCCGAGCCCGTAAGTCTGAATTGGCGTAAAAGCCGGTCCCGTGCAACCTGTGATCAGGCTGCTGCACGATTGCTGGCTGAAATTAAAGAGGCCCGGGAAGTTAAGCTCGAACTTCGCATTTCCTTCGACCCAATTAAAATCAGCGCCAAACTTCATTGTGTGGCCGCCTTTGACCCATGTCAGATTGTCGCGGATCTGGGTACGGTCTTCTTGGCGATCGACCGGCGAGAATGGATTTGAACCGATAAAGCCCGTACCAGCGATCTGGTGTGCGACGCTTGGTACCTGCGAATCAAAAGTAGCGATTCGGCGGCCAAAGTTGAAATAGAGTTCATTGACCATATTTCGAGGCCAAATGCTTGTCCACGACGCGCTGCCCGAGCCATCTTTTAGATCCTGAATACCCGTTCTTGAGTAATCATTCTGACCCAAGGTCTGGTTTTGCGACTCATCCTGAATGCCGCTGATGCGGCTGGGATTAAACCCGACGCGAAAACTCAACTGATTGTTCGCGTTTGCCGCATGATCTAGGCGGAGCGATGTGTATGTAGTTCCATCGGCGATAGGAAACACCTTGGCCAACTGATTGAGTGGACGAAACGCAATGTACTGGCCTCTTCCGTCGCGGGTCAGCGGCACTGGGGCGCCGGAAAGTAGAAAGCGCTGTCCGATAGCACCTGAAGCCGGGAGCGGCGACAACAGCGGGCAAACGGTCGGGCCCGCCGCAGCGAAGGTGGGGCCTAGCAATATACTGCTGCCGTTGAGAGCGGTCTGACTGCCGACCGACGCCATATAGGCGTACGTTCGCGCCGTGCAGAGTAGGCCGACTCCTTGAGCGAAGGTTGCGGGCGTTTGAACTAGCGTCAGGCCGGTCGTCACCGAACTGTTAACATAGGCCGCCTGCGCCGCAGTAAGGCCCG
>JANPDK010000186.1:0-6345 GCA_031431415.1 Acidobacteriota bacterium
GGAACACTTGAGAATATAGCACTTTAAACAGGAAAAAACAGGCACCAAGTCCTGTTTTTTTCTAAATTATGTGGTGCCGAGGGCGGGACTCGAACCCGCACGGATTACTCCACACGCCCCTCAAACGTGCGCGGCTACCAATTACGCCACCTGAGCTGAAATTTTCAAGAATCAAGATCAGATCTGAAATTTTAAATTTGAAATATCAAATTTGAGATCTGGCAAGGGAAACCACAAACTACTTATTAGCCGGGGTCGCAGCATTTGCTGCCGGAGCATTTGCCGCTGGGGCGTTCGAAGCAGGTGCCTCTGCGTTGGCTGCTGGAGCTGCGTTAGCATTCGCATCCGTCGCTATGTTGGCGTTGGCGTCAGATGCAGGAGCGGTGTTTGCGTTCGCTTCAGTATTCGCAGCCGGTGCGTCGGGATTTGACGAGAGTACCGAGACGTTGCCCGTCAATGCGGGCATCGCGAGAAGCAAAGCCGAGATCATGAAGGACGTTGCCGCCACGATCGTTACCTTTGACAAAACTGTCGCTGTGCCGCGCGGTGCAAATGCCGAACTCGACACATTGCTCGTAAACAACGCTCCCGCGTCCGTCTTACCGGGCTGCAACAAAACTGCCGCCACGAGGACGAAACACGAGAGAAAAAATAAACCGTACAAAAAGTAAACCATCTTAGTTAGTGAATAGTGAATAGTGATTAGTGATTAGTTTCGGAACTATCACCTCGCGTTATTCACGATGTTTGCGAAGCTTGCCGCTTCGAGGCTTGCTCCGCCGACCAATGCTCCGTCGACATCCGTTTGCGACATTAGTGTCGCTATATTGTCGGGTTTGACTGAGCCGCCGTATAGTATTCTTACAGCATTTGCGACGGCGTCGCCGTGCGTTTTTCGAACGCACGCACGGATGTGGCCGTGCATTTCTTGAGCCTGTTCGGGCGTCGCGGTTTTACCCGTGCCGATCGCCCAGACAGGCTCGTAAGCGATTATGATACGTTCCATATCGGCAACTGTCAAACCCGCCAAACTGCCTGTTAGCTGAGCTTCGACAACCGATTCGGCCCGTCCGGCTTCCCTTTCGGCGAGGTGCTCGCCGACACAGACGATCGCGGTCATCCTGGCAGCAAGCGTCGCGTGCGTCTTTTTATTCACGGACTCGTCGGTCTCGCGGTAAAATTGCCGCCGCTCGCTGTGTCCGATTATAACGTGCGAACAACCCGCGTCGGCGAGCATCGCCGGGGCGATCTCACCGGTGTGAGCGCCGAAGTCGTTCTGCGTCGCACAATTCTGAGCCGCGACATGAATATTCGAACCTTCAAGCCGGTCGGCAACCGTTTTGATGGCTGTAAATACAGGTGCGATAACGACTTCGCAATGATTTGCGTTGGCGACAAGCGGTTTTAGCTCGAGCGCGGTATCGACCGCCTCGCCCAGCAGCTTGTACATCTTCCAGTTGCCTGCGATGACGGGTTTTCTCATAAGAAAAATTAATCGAGGGCCGCAATAATCAGCAGCAAGGCAATGATCGTCGCTCCGACTCCAATGCCGATACCGATAGCTATTTTCGCACCGGTCGAAAAATTCTTGCCACCGACCGATTTAACGTCAGCATATTTTACGATATTTGGGTTGCCGGTCTTATCGACGATCACAAAATCATCGGCATTTGCTTCTTTGACATAACCCTGAAATTCAGTCGCATCGTAAAGCTTGACCTTTACTTTGACCCGCTCACCGAGGCCGAGTTTTCTGATCTTGCCTTTGACCTTTTCAGTTTGCTGGTCGCGTTTTGCCTTATCAGCCTGGGCAGATACGGGCGAAACCATCGACAACCCGAAGATCGCCAAAATAAAGAAAATCATCGTCGTTTGTTTCATCATAGTTCTCACCACCGCCGAGAAAGACTGCCGGGAAAGACATGGAATCTAATTATTACGCGTAATATGCACAAAGATCAGATACAGCGCAAGCAGCGTCGCACCGACGCCGATACCTACGCCGATGGCGACCTTTGCTCCGGTAGAAAGATTCTTGCCGCCGACAGTATCGACATCTGAATATTTCAACGAACTGGACTTGCCTTCTTGATCGACAACTACAAAATCATCGTCATTGGCGGCGCTGACGTAGCCTTGATGCGTCGTTCCGGTGTATAGCTTGACCTTTATCCTCGTACGTTCGCCGAGCCCGAGCTTCTTGATCTTTTCTTTAACCTTCGCGGTTTTTTGCTCCTGTTTAGACGAGTTGTTCTGAGCAATTGCCTGTGTCCCGGACGCAAGAACAAACATCGTTATAACCATAAGGAAAGCGAATACTTGCTTGATCATATTTATCTCACCATAAACCTATCTTTAACGAGCACGATGTTATCACGATGGTCGCGTAGCCGCGAATGGTTGTCTAGTACGGGTCAGTGCGTCAGTAGGTTCACTGAAGCGATTAAATTCTTAGCGGTCGTTGAGTGCAGCAACTCCCGGAAGTGTATCCCCGGCTAGGAATTCGAGCGTGGCGCCGCCGCCGGTTGAGATGTGGCTGATCTGGTCGTTGAGGCCGGCTTGATTGACGGCTGCAACGGAATCACCGCCGCCGACTATCGAAGTGGCACCGTTTGCGGTCGCTTCGGCGACAGCCTGTGCTATCGCAATGGTTCCTTCGTCGAATGGCTTTTCCTCGAACATTCCCATCGGGCCGTTCCAGACGATGGTCTTGGCGCCTTTGAGAGCGTTCGAGAAGATCGCCGCTGTTTCGAGGCCGATATCGAGGCCGACGAGGCCGGTGTTGGTGAATTCGATCGGGATCGTTTTTCGTGAATTTAGCGGGTCGTAGCTGTCGACCACCTGATGATCGGTCGGGAGAAGCAATTGCACGCCCGCCTCCTCTGCCTTTTTCACGATCTCGAGAGCGGTCGGCATCATTTCGTCTTCGACGAGCGATTTGCCGACGGTGAGGCCGTTTGCTTTGAAAAAAGTGTACGCCATCGCTCCGCCGATCAGGAGTTTGTCCACTTTTCTCGCGATCAGCGACTCGATCACCGGGATCTTATCCGAAACTTTTGCACCGCCGAGGATCGCGACGAACGGGCGTTCGGGGTTGTTTAGTGCCTTGCCGAGAAACTCGAGTTCCTTTTCCATCAGTAATCCTGCAACGCAGTCATCGACGTAATGCGTAATTCCCTCGGTCGAAGCGTGTGCACGATGCGCCGTGCCGAAGGCGTCATTGACGTAAACGTCGCAGAGAGCGGCGAGACTCTTGGCGAATTCGGGGTCGTTTTTTTCTTCCCCTGCATTCAATCGGAGATTTTCCAGGAGCAGAACGTCGCCATTCTGCATTGAGGAAACGGCATCGCTGGCATCTTTGCTACCATCCACAAAAAGTACCTTGCTGCCAAGAAGCTCGGAAAGGCGAGCCGAAACTGGCGCGAGTGTGTACTTGGTAGCGTCGTAAGGCAAGCCTTTTTCTTCGGCTTTCTTTTTGTCCTTTAGCGGACGTCCCAGATGCGAAGCAAGGACTATCTTTGAACCTTGCCCAACCGCATATTTGATGGTCGGCAAGGCACCTTGAATGCGCGTGTCGTCGGTGATCACGCCGTCCTTTATAGGAACGTTAAAATCGACTCGAATGAAGACGCGCTTTCGAGCAATATCGATATCTTTGATCGTTTTTTTGTTCATAGTCGGAACCACCTGCGATAGCGGGTGGTTTAACCTTGAATTCACCTGTTATTGCAGGCCTACCTGAGATTTCGATGTCACCTTGTCATTTCTAAAGCTCACGAGCACGGTTTTGAATTTGTCGCCGACCCATTTGACTGACACGAATGAAACGCCGCCACCCTTTCCGCTGTAATACTCGGTTCCCTTGCCGCCAAAGATGTTCTCCACATCACCGCGTTTCATGCCGGTCTTTACGCGCTCATATTTGTCCATCGTCACGTCGTATTCGCCCTTTGTCGATGACGATGTTGGTGCCTCGGGCGACGAACTAGTCGTTGGAGTCGTGCGATTGGTCGGCTGGCTGTCCTTCTTAGAAAGCTCTTTCAGACGGTCGCCGCAATTGCATCCTAAAACAATAAGTATTAGGGCTGAAAGTGCGAGCCCGGGCATATTTTTCATAACTTTCTCCCTTAGTTTGACCTACTACAATCCTTTCGCCGCGATGAATTTAACCAGATCGCGAACGCGGCAGGAATAGCCCCATTCGTTGTCGTACCACGAAAGGATCTTGATACATGTTCCGTCGATGACCTTTGTGTTTTCGCTATCGACGATCGATGAATTTGAATTGCCCTTGAAATCGATCGACACGAGCGGTTCGTCGCTTACGGCGAGAATTCCCTTCATTGGACCGTTTGCCGCGTCCCGAAGGATCTGGTTGACCTCATCGGCGGATGTTGACCGCTCGACGTTCATGACGACATCGACTAGCGAGACATTCGGCGTCGGCACGCGAACCGAAATGCCGTCAAATTTGCCTTTTAGCTCAGGGATAACGAGAGCAACAGCCTTTGCGGCACCGGTCGAGGTTGGGATCATCGAGAGTGCTGCGGCTCGGGCACGGCGGAGATCTTTGTGCGGCAGATCGAGGAGTTGCTGGTCGTTCGTGTAGCTGTGGATGGTGTTCTTCAGGGCATTCTTGATGCGGAAATTGTCGTGAATGACCTTTGCCACCGGAGCGAGACAGTTGGTGGTACAGGATGCGTTTGAGATGATGTGATGATTCGCGGCGTCATAAACATTCTCATTTACGCCGAGGACGATAGTGACATCCTCATTCTTTGCGGGAGCGGAGATGATGACTTTTTTCACATCGCCGCGTAGATGCTTTCGAGCGTCTTCGGCATTAGTAAAATGTCCTGTCGATTCAATAATGATCTCCGCGCCGACAGAGTTCCAATCGATCGCGGCCGGATCTCGTTCGGAAAACACGCGAAACGAATCGCCATCGACATTGATCATGCCGTCACCGGATGTGATCGTTTGATCGAGATTGCCCATCACCGAATCGTATTTGAGCAGGTGCGCGAGCGTTTTTGTATCGGTGAGGTCGTTGACCGCGACGAGATCGATGTCTCCAGAGCCGAGCCACGTCCTGACTACCGAGCGGCCGATTCGGCCAAATCCGTTAATACCAACTTTGATACCCATTATCTAAAAAATCCTCCGTAAAAAGTGCGTTTATTAAATGATTGACGATACCGCAATTCCGAGCGAGATTCAATTTGTGGCCGAAACGTTGCCATCAAACAGATTGTTGAAACAAACAAAAAATCAAAGTCGTAGTACCAGTTTGAGTTTTTAGCATTTACAAATAAAATCAAGTGTTTAGCGACGGAGCTAGCCATAATGAAATCATCGCGACTGCGCAAATTCTTGTTCATCACCATTATGACCGTGTCCGGCACGGCAAGCGCTACTGCGTCCGCGCAGGAACCGGCCCAGACCGCGACAGCCGCGCCCGAGAATATCGTTGCGAAAGTCGAGATCGTTGATCCATCGGTAGCGATCCGAAAGTTTGCGCGGCTGGCCAGCGACAATTCGGTGGCGCTCGCTCGAGTGGGCGTTCAGACGGCTCAGCCGATCTCGCTCAGCCTGAGCGATGCGATACGCCGGGCGCTTGAGAATAATAGTATCGTCGAGATCGCACGGGGCGATGTGCGGTTGGCGGAGACGCAGATCCGTTCGCTGCTGGGGATATACGATCACGTTTTTACGGCGACACCAAATTTTTCACGAAACTCGACGACCGGTTCCGAAGCTACAAGCGATTTTCGAGTTAATTCGAATCTGACCAAGAACATTCAGAAAGGCGGTGGAAACTATCAGTTCTTTTTCAACAACAGCCGCACCGAGAACGCCTTCGCGCAGGCACAAGTGACCTCCGGTAACGCAAGCGGCGGCAGTGCTATCTACTCGTCCTCGGTCGGTTTTAATTACAACCAGCCGTTGATGCGTAATTTCCGCATCGATAATACGCGTCGGAATATCATCATCGCCCGCAAACGCCTCGATCAGACCGAAGCCGATTTTCGTCTACAGGCGACAACGACGATCACGAGCGTTCAGCTCGCTTATTGGGATTATGTGTTCGCTCTTCGTAACCAGCAAAACGAGGTCGCGAACGTCAATCTGGCAAAAGAAAATCTACGGCAGATCGAGGCCCGCATCGAAGCCGGTGCGGCAGCACCACTGGATCGTGCAGAAGTGGTGACGGAATTGGCCAATCGCGAAGGTAGTTTGCTATTGGCGACACAGACGGTCGCTACGGCGGAGAATGCACTTAAGCAATTTCTTCTCCGCGATTCGCTCTCGCCGGAATGGCGGCAGACATTTGTGCCGACGGAC
>JANPDK010000187.1:0-8384 GCA_031431415.1 Acidobacteriota bacterium
CGCAGTCCGCATCGCTGACCACGAAGCTTTCAAAGACTGGCAAATGGTCGTTGTTCACGACAATATCGAGTTCGCACGATCCGTTGACAAGTTTTTGTGGGCGACATGGACAAGATTCGACCCCGCCGGTGACATTTACGCGAGGGAAACAACCACAAAGAACAACCATATCGGTTACACCGCCCCAATCGTCATCGACGCCAGAATGAAACCGTGGTATCCCAAAGAAGTCGAAGCCCGCGAAGATATTGTGAAGCTGGTCGACACTCGCTGGAGCGAATATTTCCGTCCCTGAAAGAGACAAAACCAAATGCCCCTAAACCGCCGAAATTTCCTTTACCTTTTCCCGCTCGCCGGTGTGGTTTGTTTTGGTTTGCTCTCGTACGCATACTTTATCGAGCCGCAACGCCTTGTCGTAAAGCACGAAACATTAAACATAAAAGATTGGAACCCTGCATTTGACGGATTAAAGATCGCGATGCTTGGCGACATTCACGGCGGATCTAATTACGTTACGGAAGAACGTCTGCGGATGATCGTCGCGGAGACAAACGGGCAGAATCCGGATATTATCGTGTTGCTCGGAGACTTTGTCGCTCAGGAATATGGTGGCGACGTGGGTTCGCGGTCTTTGAGAATGCCGGTCGAGACGATTGCCGAGAATTTGAAAGGCCTGCACGCAAAATTCGGCGTTTTCGCCGTGATGGGAAACCACGATGGCGAGCATGGCGAAAGCAGAGTCGCGGCTGTGTTGACAAACATCGGTTACAAAGTGCTCCAAAACGAAGTCGCGACGATTGAAAAAGATGGTGAAAAACTCCGAATTCTCGGGCTAAAAGACCATTTGCGGCTGACAAAAGGCTGGAAAGCGACCTCAGACGAGTTGAAACAGATCGCAAACAACAGTGGCACCGGTCAGATCATCGTGCTCGAACACTCGCCAGACCTCATGCCCGTAATTACCGGCGAACTCTCTATTTCCGACGACCTAAAACTAGTTCTAGCCGCACACACCCACGGCGGACAAGTCTGGCTCCCCATCTTCGGCCGCCCCATCGTCCCGTCAACCTTCGGCCAAAAGTACGCCTACGGTCACATCCGCCAGAATAACGTTGATCTCTGGGTCACCAGCGGCATCGGCATGAGCGTTCTGCCAATAAGATTTCTCGTCCCTCCTGAGATCGTAATTTTGACGATAACCGCCGAATAAAAATTTGGATGCTCGATCAGTTTAAAAACAATTGTCGAATAAATATTTTCCCGCCGTCTCGAAACATTTCCACCCCAAAATCAAATATTTTTTTCGTCCAAGCAAACATTTTTTCCTTAAATCGAAATATTTCTCTGGCAACACGAAACATTTATGCCTCCCAACGAAACATTTAAACCGCTCAACGAAATATTTAAATCGCTAAAATATTTATTTGCTTCGCATAAATGTTTATTCGCCTCGGATAAATATTTCATTTCTTCGCAGATCGAACTCTCGCGAAGCGAAAAATTTCTAATTTACCTCAGCATTCCTTTCACGCGGGTTAGATCACCGTCGTTTTTCGCAGGTTTTAGGCCTAAAATCTTGCACATTATGTTGTAAACCTCTACATTTTCAAACGGTACGGCGACAAAACCTCTCTTGAAAGCGGCGCCGTGGGCGATGAACGTGGCCTGCATCGATTGCAGCTGATTGTCGAAGCCGTGGGCTCCGCGAGTCATATTGTAGTCGTCGGACTTCTTCTGCGTTTCGTATCGTTCGCGGCTTGTTAGGAACCAGCCTTCGTCGGGTGAGCAGACTATTGGAGCTATCCGCTTTCCTTTGTTGTAATGAAAGCGTTCGGGAATTTCCGCCTTGAGCCAGCAGCGAGCTCGTTTGATATTTTTTAGCTTTTCTGCAATTAAGTTCTCCTTACCCGGTTTTGCGAAGATCTGCCAGAACTCGCCGCTTGTCAGGATCGGATCGGCGAGGGTTTTATCTTCTGTGTCGAAGTAATCGTCCATAACGATGGCGTTTCGTTGATCGATCGCGGCCATTCCGTGATCGGAGGTGATAATAATATTCACCTTTTTGTCTATGCCGCGTTGTTTTAGACCGTCAACGAGGCGTTTTATGTAGCCATCGACTTCGAGCACGGCGTATTTCGTCTCCTCGGCGTCCGGCCCAAATTCGTGGCCGACATCGTCCGTAGTCGAGAAATACATTGACATCATTGTCGGACGCTTTTCCTTGGGCAGATCGAGATATCCAAGTATTTTATCGACTCGCATGATGTTCGGAACGCGGCCGTTGTATGTGCGCCAATGCGTAGGGGCTTCGCCCTGAATCATTGTCTCCGTCCCGACGAAAAAGTAGCTCGCCGCGACCTGCCCCTGCTTCTCGGCCGTCACCCAGATGGGTTCGCCCCACCACCAACGCGGATTCTCAACCTCTTTGCGCTTCGACATGGAGAATATTTCTCCGAAATCGTAGACGTAATTGTCAACGATGCCGTGATTCTGCGGATAAAGGCCCGTCGCGACCGTGTAGTGATTCGGAAAGGTCTTCGTCGGGAAGGACGGGATCATCCATTTGGCCCGCACGCCGCCTTTCGCAAGCGCATTCAGCGTCGGCGGCGAGTATTTATCCAAATAATCCCACCGAAAACCGTCCAGCGAGATCAAAATCACCGTCGGCCGAAGGTCATCGATCTTCTGCTGGGCCGTCACGCTTAGCGACAGGGACAAAATGACAAAAATCAGGCTTGCACGGTTCAATTTCATAGTCTTTCATTCCTTTCTCGCGGTCGTCCGGACAAATCGCTGGCCGTTGAATAAACGGTCCGGATCGAAGGCGTCATTGGGCAATTCGATCTCGTGCTCGACCCAAGTCTCATGCTCCGCAGGCATGGTGACCTCTAAAACTTCCGCTCCGGCGGTGCATTCTAATACTCGATGGCGGATCTCGGGCGGCTGGAGAACGCAGTCGCCGGTCTCCAACCAAAACGGCGGGCCCTGGTCTTCGTAAACGACCTTGATGCGCCCTCTTACACAGTAGATCATCTGGAAATCTACCTTGTGATAATGAACGTAATCCGCGACCTCGCCACCAGTCATCAGCCGAATGTGCGAGGCGATCGCCTTGCCGCCAATTCGCCCGGGAATCAGGTCGCGATACTCCATCCCGGCTCTGCCCGCGACCCAGTCAGAACCGTCTGCCGTAGCGGGCGGTTGAAGTTGCGGCTGTGACAACTTGAGTCTTATTTGCGTTCGTTTATCTGCCTGGAGCGTTAGACCACCCGCTATCACAGGTGGTTCTGACTTCGAGATCAACGCCTCGCGCGGCGAATCGGCAGGGAAGATCATGTCGAGACGATATCCCTGCTCTCTGTACTTTCGCAGAGCTTCGTCGAGATCATCGCAGGGAATTACAGTTGGTTCAACCATACGAACTTATTTCCAGTTCTTTCTCCAGATCACTTTCGTTTCTTCATCTAGCAGAGACCTGCGGAATGGAAGGTTGGTCAGGATTTTGTTGACGATCGCGTCCCAGTCGCGGTACGGGTTGTCTTTTAGCCGCTCGAAACGGAGCATTCCGAATTCGGTCTCGTCATCGTTGCGAAAATAAAATTCGCGCGGCTCATCCTCGCCTTCGTCGACGTGGAAATATCGCGTCACGAAATGCCAACGCATCCTGTGTTTGTCGTATTTCTTCGTTCGGTGATATGTCCATTCGTCCTGCATAGTTTTTAGCTCCCCTCCTTACGAAGGAGGGGGGGGCAGCGGTTTCCGCTGACGGGGTGGCCCTCTCTCAACGCGATTAGGAACCTAGTCGCTATCGCTCCTGGTTCTGACAAACGATGATCTCGGACTTGATCGAATTCGCAATATAACACTGCTCGTGCGCGTGATGATGTAAGTCTGCAAGCTTGTCGGTGGAAGGCGCATCGCCGATCCAAGTGATCTGCGGATCGAGCGTGATCTTTGCCAGCCACTGACGGCCATCTTCCATCGCCGCCATCTCGCCAACGGCGTTGTCTTCGTACGACTCAATATTAAACCCCGCAGTCGCCGCCAGCCACAAAAACGTCAGCATATGACAAGACGAAGCCGCCGCCACCAAAGCCTCCTCAGGATCAACCGCCGCCTCAACCGAATACGGAAGCCGAACCGCCTGCGGCGAGGAACTCGCCGGAACAGTCACCCCGCCATCAAACTCCCACGAATGCCCGCGCGTGTAGCGGTTCTTTGTGAAGGTGTCGGGTGAGTCGGATTTCCAGGTGATTTTTGCTGTGTATGTGGACATAGAGCCTAGAGGACAAAGGTATAGTAAAGCTCTGCTTTCATGTATTTGCTCCTGAGGGAAATTGGTTGGGGCATGGATAAATTAAAATTGCGCTTAAATTTAGTTTCTCTCGCGGCTCTGACCGCTGCAGCATGAAGTAGCGGATGGCCACTGACGGCGCATGCTTCGCGAACATTTCCTTTGGCATCAAAAATTACATCAACCTGTACGGAGCCGTTCGCCTTCACCGCTCTAGCGACGGCCGGGTACTTTGGTTTCACCACTTTACGGAAACCGTTTGGTAGAAAGTGATCCGCCCAGCTGTACTTATATTTTGAGAAGTCGCAGAGCGTTTCCCGCGACTGTGCAACGCTTGCGTTCGGCAGCAGCAATGACAATAGGAACACATTGAGCAATCTTCTCTTCATCTCGGTTCAGAGCTAGGGTCTCAACCCTCGCGATATCCTCGGAAACGGAAATCCTCGCTAGCTAAGTTCGATCCAAAGTTGGAGCGAATCATTCAGACTCGCGATATCCGCGTTTTGGAGCGAGCCAACGGACTTGAGGATCAGGCTATCTTGTAAAGTGAAGATTCCTCGCTTCACGGCGCTCGGAACGTTTAGCCCAGCACCACTCCAATCGCTGAGGAGGAATTCCCCCGGACGCAAATTACTTGTTTTGCTGGTGAGTGGCACCAGAAAGATATCACGTGAAGAATGAGGGCCACTTACGACTATAGCCGGACGAACCTTCGAACTCGATAGATCCGAGTAGGGAAATCGAACAAGCACAACTTCATTTCGTGAGAAGCTCGGCATACACGTCGTCCTCAGTGTTGTCCCAGATTTCGGCTAACGAACTTTCGCTCGCTGCCTGCCAGAAATTACTGTCATCAGCCTCGTCCAGGATCGTCACCAACGCACGCGAACCTTCGACCAATTCGACTGGCTCGGTTGGTGTGATGACGCCGTTTGAAACTACTGCTTCGACTGTATGCAACATTAATTGTGCCTCAGCGAGATTGTATCGCTTTGTTATCGAGAATCCAACATCTTTACGGCCGCAACCTATTCAACATCCTCGGAAACGGGATCGTCTCACGCACGTGTTCGATGCCGGCCATCCAGGCGGTGCAGCGTTCGATGCCCATGCCGAAGCCGGCGTGGGGGACGCTGCCGTAGCGGCGTAGGTCGAGATACCATTCGAAGGATTCCCGCGGCAGGTTGTGGGCGGCAAGCTGCGTTTCCATGTATTCGAGCGACGAAGAGCGTTCGCCGCCGCCGATTATTTCGCCGTAGCCTTCGGGGGCGAGCAGGTCGATGCCGAGGGCGCATTCGGGGCGGTCTTTGTCCACCTCGAAGTAAAATCCTTTGATCGCGGTCGGGAAGTGATGTACAAAGACCGGTTTGCCGTGCTGCGTCGAGAGATATGTCTCGTCCGGTGCCCCAAAATCGCCGCCCCATTCAAATCGTCGGACCGCAGGCAGCTTGCCTGCGTGTGTTGCCTCAGTTCCCGAAACTGCCCCGGCATCCCGCACATCGGAAGCCTCGTGCTCGACCGGCAGGCTGGCAGCCTGCGTTCCGACGAGCGTCCCGTTATCAAAACCTTCTTGCAGCATTTTGACGGCATCGTCGTAGTGCAGACGCGGGAACGGCGAGTTTATGGCTTCGAGAATGGTCGTATCGCGTTCGAGCGTCTTTAATTCTTCCTGACGGTCGGTCAGCACGCGTTCGACGATCGAGCAGATCATGCGTTCGCCGAGGTCCATCATGTCTTCGTAGCCCGCGTAGGCGACTTCGGGCTCGACCATCCAGAATTCGGTCAGGTGACGGCGTGTTTTGGACTTTTCGGCACGAAAAGTCGGGCCGAAAGCGTAGGATTTACCAAAAGCAGCAGCCGTCGCTTCGTTATAAAGCTGTCCCGACTGCGTCAAATAGGCTTTCTGGTCATCAAAATAATCGACCTCGAACAAAGTCGTCGTTCCTTCACAAGCCGCAGGCGTGAAGATCGGCGTGTCGGCCAGCGTAAACCCGTCATTATCAAAGAAATCACGCACCGCTTTGATCACCGTATGCCGGATCTTCAACACGGCGTGCTGCTTTTTCGAACGTATCCAAAGATGGCGGTTGTCCATCAGGAATTCGGTGCCGTGTTCCTTTGGTGTGATCGGATATTCGTGGACATTTTGCAGAACTTCGAGGGCTGTTACGTCTAATTCGACCCCGAGCGACGAACGCGTGTCTTCTTTTACCGTTCCGGTGACGATGATCGAGCTTTCCTGCCCCAGCGAATCCGCCAGATCGTACAACGCCTCGTCATTCGGCTTAAAAACAACACCCTGAACGATGCCCGTCCCGTCACGGAGCTGCAAAAACACAAGTTTGCCGCTCGAACGCGTGTTATAAAGCCAGCCCTTCACAACGACCGATTCGCCGATGTGGTCTTTTAGTTGGTTGATATATGTTTGCTTCATGTAATTGTTTTACTAACGAGATTTTAGAAGAATGCGGGCAGAAACGCGAGTCGGACCGCATGCTGCCAGCCTGCGTGTCTTCCACCGGCAGGCTGGCAGCCTGCGGTCCGACGCATCGTTTGACTTCATAAGACTGAGGTTTGGCAGCAAGCTAACTGCGCCCAGCTGCGGCGAACCTTGCCCAAGCAAAAATACCGTTCGCCCACCTCCGGCAGACTTTGCCCAATCCAAAATACTCTTCGCCCGCCTCCGGCAGACCCTGCCCAACTCAAAATGCTCTTCGCCCGCCTCCGGCAGGCCCTGCCCAACTCAAAAGACTCTTTACCGACCTCCGGCAGGTTCCGCAATGTCGTCGCGCAGGCTGACTGCCTGCTCTCCGACGACGTTTGACATTACTTCCCGCAATTATCACACTCAATCTACCGCAAAATGGTAGAAGAAAAGAAGAAAAAGAAAGTAAATTACTCGACCGCGTGGGCTGAGGCTCGCAAGATCATGTGGAACGCTCGTTGGCGGCTGGCTGTGGGCAGTTTGCTGATGCTTGTGTCGCGGCTTGCGGGCATGGTTTTGCCGGCTTCGACGAAATATATCGGCGACGAAGTTTTTACCGGGCGAAATTACGGGCTGATCAAGTGGATCGCGCTCGCGATCGGCGTTTCGACGCTGGTGCAGGGAATTACGAGCTTTGCTTTGTCGCAAATCCTCGGCGTGGCGGCCCAACTCGCGATCACGAACATGCGAATGCGGGTGCAATCGCACATCGAACGGCTGCCGATCAGCTATTTTGACTCGACGCAGACCGGCCAGCTCATCTCGCGCATCATGAGCGACGCCGAAGGCATCCGCAATCTCGTCGGAACCGGCCTCGGGCAGATTCTGGGCGGCATTGTAACCGCAACTATCGCGATCGGCGTACTGTTTTGGCTCAATTGGCAGCTAACGTCGGTCACGCTCGTGGTTTTAGTTATCTTCGGCGCGGTGCTGATGTACGCGTTTAAGGTGCTGCGGCCGATTTTTCGCGAACGCGGCGAGATAAATGCCGAAGTCACCGGTCGTCTCGGCGAGTCTCTGGGCGGAATTCGCATCGTAAAAGCCTACACCGCCGAGAAACGCGAGGAACTCTCGTTCACACGCGGTGCTCACCGTCTATTTCGCAACATCGCCAAATCGGTCACCGGCGTTTCCGCGATCGGATCGTTCTCGTCCATTGTCATCGGCGCGGTTGCCGTTGTGATGATCGTCTTCGGCGGCAACGCGGTGCAGGCCGGAACGATGACGCTCGGCGATTTTCTGATGTATATCTCGTTCACGTTCCTGCTCGCGATGCCTGTCTTCGAACTGACCTCAGTCGGCACCCAAATTACCGAAGCCCTCGCCGGCCTCGACCGCATCCGCGAGGTGATGGCGATGACGACGGAGACGGATGAGGACGTGGCAAAAGAAGCACTGCCGCGTGTCGATGGAGCGATCGAGTTTGAGAATGTGTATTTCGAATACGACGCGGGCGTGCCGGTGCTGAAAGGCGTTTCGTTCCGCTCCGAGGCAGGGACGACGACGGCTTTGGTCGGTTCGAGCGGTTCGGGGAAGTCGACGATATTGAGTCTCGTGCTCAATTTCATCCAGCCCACGACCGGAACGATCAAGGTTGATGGCAAG
>JANPDK010000188.1:0-5770 GCA_031431415.1 Acidobacteriota bacterium
GTTTTCTTGACGACCACAAAGATAATTGGAAACGGCTTGAGGATTTGCTCGGGCTGATGCCGGGCGGCGGGCTCCGTGGGCTGTCGAAGATGGAGGTGCGCGAGTTTGGCGAACTTTACCGCCGGGCGGCATCGGATCTCGCCATAGCACGTGCCGAGACGCGCGACCCGAAACTGATCAATTATCTCAACAGCCTCGTCATCCGAGCCCACGGCCGTATCTATCGTGCCGACGGCGAAGGGGCGAATCTGATCTGGAAATTTTTTTCAACCGACCTGCCGCAGACCTTTCGTGCAAACTGGCGCTATATGGCTGTGGCATTTGGGATATTTGTTGGCTTCGCGATCTTTGGATTTATCGCAACGTGGATCGATACGGACTTTACGCATTTTGTGATGCTGTCGGGCGTAACGTCCGAGATCACGGCGGGCAATCAATGGTGGCTGCGGCTCAACGACGCCAATCAGATCGGTGCGACCAGCATCTTGTCTAACAATATTCTGGTCACGATGCGTGTTTTTGCGATGGGAGCTTTCTTTGGCGTGGGTGCGTTTTACGATCTCGCATTTGAAGGCGCACGTTTAGGCAGTGTTTTTGCAGCTTGCTATAAACTCAATCCACCATTTGGAAACTCGCTCGCAACCTTTGTCGTCGGCCACGGCGTCGTCGAGCTTTCGTGCATCTTCTTTTGCGGCGGGGCGGGAATGATGATCGGCTACGCCATCATCGATCCCGGCGACCTCACTCGCGGCCAGGCTCTCAAAAAGAAGGGAATGGAGGCCGCCAAGATCGTCATCGGCTGCGCGTGCTTCCTCGTCGTCGCGGGCATCATCGAAGGCTTTCTCTCACCATCTGGCTTGCCCGCGATCGTCAAGATCGCGACCGGCGTGGGCACTGGATTGGCGATGTATTCGTATCTTTTCTTTGCCGGAAATGGACAGGATGCTCTCGAAGAACAAGAGAAATAACAACCTAAATCTTAACTTTGGCAACGGTATCGATCTCGACACCAAATGCGAGCTTGGCCGAGCGTTTCATCGCTTTTGGATCGGCTGAAGTGAGGAATTCATCAGCTCCGTCGGCGTCCAATTTCCATTTTGAGATTCTCTTAACGAGTGAATCTGCGGGATCAATGAACTCGGTTTCCAGTGAAACGAGGTCTTTCAGCAAAGAAGTGATCGCCGGATAATGGGTGCAGGCGAGGAGAATGTGTGAGCAGTTCCTGATCGGATCAAGGACTTTTTTGGCTTCGGCGCGGAGTTTGTCGGATGAGATGTCGCCGCTCTCGATCAGGCCGGATAGCGGTTGGGCGATACGCTGTTCTATCTTCAGACCATGAGCCGCAAACCCTTTTCGATAAACGCCAGAAAGCACCGTCCGCCGTCCGCCGATGACCGCCAAACGCGTGGGTCTGTATTTCATCGAAGCGGCGACCGCATTGTCGATCATACCTTCTATCTTGACGCCTTGATCGGCTAGAAACGGGATCGCCGTGCTCGCCGCATTGCAGCCGATGACAAGATGCGTGACGCCCCGATCTTTCAGGAAAGCGATCGCGCTGTTCAACCGCGAGACGAGTTCCGCCCGCGTCATTTTCCCGTACGGCGTCGCTCCGGTGTCGGAAAAATAGACAACCGGCAGGCCAAGCTCTTCTTCTACAAGCTTGTAAATGCTGATGCCGCCGATGCCCCAGTCGATAATGCCGAGTTTGGTCATGGATAACTTAACTTCACCTCAACCCCTCGCTCGACCGGCCCGCTGTCGAAGGCGACGATGCGTGAGTGCCAGGCCATGTTTAGGATCTCAATTTTTTGCCCCGGAAAGCGGCTTTCGAGATACCATTTCATCTCGTGCTCCGAGCGAATCGGGTTGTACTCGAGCATCTTTTTCCAGTCGGGATGAGAGACCAGTTTCTTTAATGCCGCATCAAAATGTGCGTTGGCCTTTTGGCCTCGCATCGTTCGGAGTTTATCGGACAACAAACGCGGATACTCACCAAACGCGACGGGAACCGTAACCATATCAATAATTAGAAACTTACCTTCGGGGCGCATCACTCGTTTTATTTCCGCAAGCAACGGGTCCCAATCGAGATATCGGAATGACATTAGTGATGTCACTACGTCAAACGAATTGTTGGGAAACGGCAGCACGGGGCCATTTATGATCTCAAATTTCAAATTTGAGATCTCAGAACTCTTCAGCCGCGCCCGTCCGATAATGCCTTTGGATTCGTCAACCCCGACGCCTGTCGCGATGCGTGGCGATAGTGCGTTGAGCAACGCGCCGTTGCCGCAGCCGATGTCGAGCATATCGATCTTGCCTGTCGGAAGGTGTTTGTTCAACCATTTCCACTCGTCCTGTCGAACTCGTATGTCCTGAAAAGCCGCGTCATACAACTCCGCAACATGATCGTACGACGTATCTCCATCCGGTGGCCGTGGCTCGAAACGCTTCATCTCCTCGGCGGGCATAAAGCCAAGCCTCTTTTTCGCCGCAGCGAGATAACCATGCGATTTTCGCCCCATGCAGCCGATCGTATAGAGTGGCCCGTCATCACTGTCGCCGGCGGAAACGTACTTTTCTTTGCTGCGCGAAAACGTTGTGTACCAGAAAAATCCATAGGTCGGCACATTAAAAGTACGTGCAAAAAACGGAGCGAACCAGCGGGCCGAGCGGCAACAATAGAACGCCGCCGTGGCATTGTCGGCAAATGGAATGTCCATCTGCTCCCATTCGTAAGGCGAGAATTGCTCAGGAAACGCGACCGTCCCATACATCGGCCCGTACATTCCCGAATGTCCGACGAAGATAAATTCGCTTATCTTCGTTCCGGCATCGCGGATCTCGGCGATCGCCCGCAGCACGTCACGCTTCGACTCGACCGCCAGAGAAACAATGTCGCCGTCAAAGCCCGCAGCTCGCTTCTCTGCCGCCATCGTCTCTGCAACCACGGGAAACTGATGGCCGCCGAGACGGTATTTTGTCGTATAGATGATCAGAATGGCTCGGCTGACGGACATAAAGCCCTATGATACAACAGCTTGCAAAAGCCCGACAGACGCGATTCTATTTTTTCGCAAAGGCTTATCAGCGATTCTTGGTCGGCGTGTACTTCATCTTCAGATAGGTATCGCCGCGACTTAGTTCGTCCAGCATTTGGGCCAGCCGTTTTTGCCTCGTTTCATCCCGCTTGGCTGAAGTGATCCAACCGATGTAATCATTTTGTTGGTATGGCGGGCGGGATTCGTATGCCTCGAACAGATTTTCGCTTTCAAGCGCAGTCAACATGTCCTCGGGCATTGGATGCTTTTTTCGCTTCACCGCCGGTGCCCGTTTTGGCATTCCCGGTCGGCGTTTCTTCTCGGAGATCGACTTTACAATCGTTTGGCCGTTCGGCGTTTGCGGCTTACCCTGGAGGCCGGCGACTGAATTTTCGAAAGCCTGTTTTATCAAACGCTTTACGTACGCCTTCGGAAACGTTTTCATGTCCGGTACCCGCAGGCTGCGAAATTTACTGCCGCTCCCGCCGAGCAAGCCGTCGGGATCATCCAGCTCATTACCACGCATAAATCCGAACATGACACCACGAGTGCCGACCGCGACGTTACAAAATGTGTCGCTCAGTCTTTTTGTCGGCGCCCAACCAAACGCGAGAAAATTATAGTTGTCGTAGATCAGTTCGTTGCACCTCGGATAAAACGCCCAAACCCAGCCACGCAAAGCCATTGCAATCTCACGCGACTCGGGCGGGTAACGCTCAAGGAACTCGATCAAGTCGCGAAGATCTTCTTTGCCCATAAGCTCTCATCGTTATAGTAGACTACGCTCCTTAACCCTCAAATACGACTCCAGCAATTTCGGCGTGAGTGTTTTTGCGGTTACGTCGAGGGCCATGCCGCCGAGGGATTCGACCATGCGCAAGGCCGTTTCGCGTTGATGAATAATTTCTTCGGCGGCGGATTGGGTGAAGACGGCTTTGATGTGCGGTGGTGCGACGCTGACGGCGGCGTTTAGATCGCGGTCGCCGATGGTGGCGACCAGCGGTAGGTGACGAGGCCGGAGAAGTTTTAGCGAATTTATCAGTTCTTTCGAGCTGTCTTTATCGACGAGATCGGTGAGGATCACGACGAATGAGCGTTTTTTTGTGTTCGAGGCGATGAACTGGAAGGCCCGTGCGTATGACGGTTCGATCAGCTCGGGTTCGAGGTCGTGGAGAGCTTCGAGAACGGCGTCGATGTGTTCGAGGCCTCGTTTTGGCGGCAGATATTTGCGTACCTTGCGGCCAAAGACGACGAGGCCGCAATTGTCACCGGCACGCGACGCCGCCGACATCAGAGCCAGCGAAGCGTGTAAAGCTGTATCAAATTTCGTCTCGTCATCTATCCTTCCGGTCATCAGGCGACCGGCGTCGAGGGCGATGATAACGGTCTGGTCGCGTTCGATCTGATACTGACGCGTTGTCAATTTGCCGCGCCTCGCCGTCGTCGTCCACGAAATATGTCGCAGTTCGTCGCCCTGAACGTAATCGCGCATCGATTCGAACTCACGCCCCTCGCCGCGTCTCACAGCACGACGTTGGATGGCCAAAAATGAGCGTGCACCTAGGGCCTTTAGCTCCATTTCGCGGGCACGCCGCATGTTCGGATAAACTTTGACGGTGCGTGGCTCGCCCATTTCCGTCTGACACCAAACGAGGCCGAGCCGCGACAGATGGCGGACAGCAGTTTTGCCAAATTCGTATCGGCCGCGACGCTTTGACGTGACGTGATAGTGAAATTCTGCCGTGCCCTGTGCCTCGACCGTGAACTCAGCCTCGCGAGATTCGTCGAGCCTCATTTCGGCCGGATACTCGTCTTTTATTTTTAGATGGAACGTCTGCGAAGTTGCGTTGTCGACAAGGAGCGTGATCTTTGCCGAGTCGCCAATAGCAAAACGGCGTTCGAATTCGCGTTCGATGACAAAACCCTCGGGCAGCGTGCGGCTGAGAAAATAGTCGACGATCGCCACGATAGCCAGCACGATATCAAACGCAAAAACAGCCAGCGCCAACCCAGGCACCATCCACGAGACCGAAAGCGGCACGATGGCGAGCACCAGCAGAAAGTAGAATCGGCGTGAGAAAACAAATCGCATCGGGTAAAACGGATTATATCACCGCCCGCCGCGGTGCAACTATTTCGCCGGTTCGTGGTTCAAAGTAATGTCCGAACCCTTTGACCTCGTAACGGAGCCGTGATGAGAGCACTGATTTTTATTGCTTGTTTAGCGTTTTTGGCCGTTCCTGCATTTGCGCAGGGCGATACACCTGTGGCTCCGACGGTCGAGGAGGTCTACCTCGCGAGGGACAACGGCGACGGCAAAGCGGGCGAGCAGGTGAACGAATTTCGCACAAATGACGTGCCGATCTATTGCGTTGTGCTGCTCGATGCCGTGGGCAAGGTGACCGTTAAGATGAACTTCGTCGCGGTCAATGTCAGCGGCGTAAAACCCGAAACAAAGGTCGTCACCGCCAGCTACACCACCAAGGACGGGCAAAACCGGGTAAATTTCACCGGTCGCCCCGAGGGCAAATGGACGCCCGGCAAATACCGCGTCGATCTGTTTATCGATGGAAAAGCCGCGAAGAATCTCGAATTTGAGATCAAAGGTGCCGGAGCAGTAAACTCCGCCGTCAGTGGCTTTCAGCCCACACCACCACAGCAAGCGAAACCAAAGTCGCCCAAACGCCCTAATTGATTCTTTTCTCAGTGAACTTTGTGTCTTCCCT
>JANPDK010000189.1:0-11787 GCA_031431415.1 Acidobacteriota bacterium
TGTAATCCTCGATCACGGGATTTGCAAGTATATCTTTGGCTATCGCCTCAGCTGCGGTTTGAGCATCAGAAGCCGCGACGCCATCCGCAAATGCGATCTCAAAATACTTCCCCTGACGAATATCTGCAAGATTTGTAAACCCTAACAGTTCTGTAGAGTGATGTATCGCTTTACCCTGCGGATCGAGTACGCTTGGTTTCAATGTCACGTAAACTAAAGCTTTCATAATAACGTTCCGAAATAAATTGTAGATTTTGGACCAAGTTCTTGTATTTATCAAAGTCTTGTGTTAGATTTCACGTAAATTTCACTCTAGCAATTGTTTCAAAATCAAACTTCACTTAAGGAGACCTTTAAAAGAAATGGAAAACTCTGGAAAGTCGGCCCTCGGACTAGATGCAAATGTCGTAGCAGGACTCTGTTATGTCGCAAACCTTGTTTGCTATTTAGGGATTGTGCTTGCGATCATCGTAATTGTAACGGACAAAGTCAATAAATTGGCGAGATTTCACGCATTTCAGTCGCTGCTATTGTTTGCGGCCTCATTGATCATTTGTCTTCCGGGTTATTTTATCATGGGATTCCTCCTGGTGATGAACTCCACGATTACCTCACTTCTTGGGGGCCTTGTTGGGCTGGTTGTTGCCCTCGTCGGACTAGCGGTTTTTGTATTCTTTATAATTAGCGCTATCAAGGCGTTCCAAGGACAAATTTATAAGGTCCCCTTCATCGGCAACATGGCCGACAACTGGTCAAACTAACCAAATACTCGTTCGAAAACCTTGGTGACATTACGCAGGTAATGCCCGAGATCAAAGACGCGGGCAATTTCTTCTTGCGATAAGTGCGAAGAGATGTCCGCGTCTTTATTTATTAATTCCTGATAATCTCCGCCTTCGTCCCACACCTTCATCGCATTTCTCTGCGTCCACGCATACGCGTCCTCACGCGTGACGCCTTTTTGAGTTAGAGCGAGCAAAAGCTGGCCGCTGAACACCAAGCCTCGGGTAAGGTCTAGATTCTTCAGCATGTTCTCGGGATAGACGACGAGCGTGTCGAGTAGGCTGGTGGTCTTGGCGAGAATGTAATCGAGCGTGGCCGACGAATCGGGTAGGACGATGCGTTCGGCTGAGGAGTGCGAAATGTCGCGTTCGTGCCATAGAGCCACGTTCTCGAGCCCGACAATCGAATTGGCACGTACCGTACGGGCCATTCCGCAGATGCGCTCAGAGAGGATCGGATTACGTTTGTGCGGCATCGCCGACGAGCCTTTCTGCCCTGTCTTGAATGCCTCCTGAGCCTCTCGAACCTCCGTCCGCTGCCAATGCCGTACCTGCAAAGCGATCTTCTCAAGTGTCGAGGCGATAATGCCGAGCGTACATAGATATTCGGCATAACGGTCGCGTTGGATGACCTGGGTCGATACATCGGCCGCTTTCAAACCCAATTTCGCACAAACACGCTCCTCGACATTCGGATCGAGATGGGCAAATGCCCCGACGGCTCCGCTGATCTTGCCGACCGAGATCGCTTCTTTAGCATCGACCAGCCGACGCCGATTGCGTTGCATTTCCGAATACCAAAGTGCCCAGACAAGTCCGAATGAGGTCGGCTCGGCATGAATGCCATGCGTACGTCCGATCTGCGGCGTCCCTTTGAATTCAAACGCACGACGCTTCAAAACTTCGAGCAAAGTATCGACCTTTGCGAGCAAGAGATCGCACGCATCGACGAGCAGCAACGCATTCGCAGTATCGACAACATCGCTCGATGTCAGCCCATAATGCACAAACCGCGACGCAGGGCCGATATTCTCGGCCAGATTCGTTGTAAACGCGATGACATCATGATCGGTCGTCTTCTCGATCTCGTTGACGCGTTCGACGGTGAACGCAGCTTTCGCCTTGATCTCTGCCAGAGCATCGACCGGGATCGTCCCGTCCTCAGCATGCACCTCGCATACCGCAATCTCAACATCGAGCCACTTCTGAAACTTGTTCTGAAGCGACCAGACGGCTCCCATTTCGGGTAATGTGTAGCGTTCGATCATTTAGATCAGTCCTTTCGATACTAGCAATTCCGCATTCAAAATCGCGCAACCAGCCGCTCCACGTACGGTATTATGGCTGAGCGACACAAATTTATAGTCATAAACAGTATCCGGAAAAACACGTCCAACGGTGATCGTCATGCCGTTGCCGTTGTCGCGATCAAGCCGAGTCTGCGGCCTCGACGGTTCGTCCGTGACCTCGATAAAGTGCTCCGGCGACGAATGCAGGTCGAGCGACGGAAAAGAGCGCATCGCATCGACGACTTCTTCGAGCGTCGTAGTCTGCTTGAGGTTGACGCGAACCGAGACCATGTGGCCATCGACGACGGGTACGCGGAAACATTGAGCCGAAACCGCAAAATCGGCCTTTTGTACCGCGCCGCCTGCAAATATACCAAGTATCTTCTGCGCCTCGATCTCGACCTTCGGCTCCTCGCCCGCTATATACGGGAAGACATTATCGACGATATCCATCGACGCAACGCCCGGATAACCCGCACCAGAAATTGCCTGAAGTGTTGTGACGACAACCTCTTCGACGCCAAATCTGCGATGCAGTGCCGCAAGCGGCGGTGCAAAACTGATGACAGCACAATTTGGATTGGTAACGATATAGCCTTTGCCGAATCCCCGGTTGTCACGCTGTTTTTCGATCAGCCCGATATGGTCGCCGTTGATCTCAGCGATCAGAAGCGGCACATCCTCGTCCATACGATAGCTGGACGAATTGCTGATCACTGGATAACCCGCACGTGCAAACGCCTCTTCCGTCTCGCGAGCGACCGACGAAGGTAGGCTTGAAAAAACGAGATCACAATCCAACGGCGGCTCGATCGGCTGCACAACGATGTCGCCAACCGACGCCGGGATCGTCCCCGGCAGTTTCCAGGCGCAAGCCTCGGAATACGGCTTCCCCGCCGACCGATCCGAAGCAGCCATCGCCGTTATCTCAAACTGCGGATGGTTATCCAATAATTGAGCAAAACGCTGACCAACGGTCCCCGTAGCACCCAAAATTCCTACTCTATACTTTTTCACTCTTAGACTTTTTCCCTTTTAGACTTTCAGTGCTTCCTTCATCCTTCTCACACCTTCCGTCATTTTTTCTTCGGTATTACAAAACGAGATCCGCAAAAAGCCTTTCGCTTCATTCCCAAAGGCAACGCCAGGAACCGTTACGACACGATTCTGCAAACATTTTTCTGCGACCTCGATGTCATCGCCAAGCGAACGCACATCAAGCATCGTGTAGAACGCTCCTTCGGGTGAAGTTGCGTGGAGGCCCATTTCTTTTTCAAACAGATCGACGAGGAACTCGCCCCGCTTTTTGTAAACCTCGCGTGCGTTCTGTTTCGCGGCTTCAGCCTCGTCCGACCAGCCTAATAGGGATGCTTTCTGCGTGATCGTTGATGTGCAAACCGTCGTAAACCCATGCAGTATCTGGATCGCGTTCATGATGTCGGCGTCCTTGCTCGCCGCCCAGCCGAGACGCCAGCCGGTCATGGAAAGAGATTTCGATAATCCACTGACAATGATGGTCTTATCGTAATATTCCGACGCCGAATGCGGGCGTTCGCCAAAGTACAGATCGCTGTATATCTCATCCGAAATCAGCCAAATGCCAGTGCCGTCGAGAGCCTCGGCGATCTGTTTAAGATCTTCGGGCGTCATTATCTTGCCTGTCGGATTCGAAGGTGAGATGACAACCGCTGCCTTTGTTTTCTCAGTGATCTGAGATTTGAAATTTGAAATATCAAATTTGAAATCACCATCCGCCGGCATTCGATAATAGACCGGTACGCCTTGAGCGATCCGCGTGCAAGCGTCGTACGCCGGAAAGCTTGGATTCGGCAGCAACACCTCGTCGCCTTCATCAACGACGCACATAAAGGCGTCGGTCATCGCTTCCTGCGAGCCACAGGTTACGACCACACCGGTTCTCGGCAAATTGAGATGCGGATACTGCTCAGCGATCTTGTCACGGAGAGCCGGAATACCGGGATGCGACGTGTATCCGTTCTGTTCGTCACGCGAGATGCGGGCAGCTTCGTCACGCAGAAATTGCGGCGTCGGTAGGTCAGGCTCGCCGAGACCGAAATTGATACTGTCCGGCAACGCACGCTCAAAGAATTGGCGGATGAGCGTCGGCTGTAGGCCTCGCATTCGCTTTGGCAAAACAAAACTGTCCGTTCCGGTTGCGGGCATCATCCTTTGTCTTCTTCGATTCCTGCTTCCTCGAGACCTTCGCGGATCGTGCCGACTTCGACATTAAATTCGCCCTCGGCCTGCGTCAGGGGATCGCCGGTCAATACACCGCCAAATTCTTCGATCTCGCCGATTATCTTTTGGCCAAGACCCGTGATCCTGTCCTTTATTCCGTGATGTTCCGGCTCATTTGTTTCGTCAGGTATTTGTGTCATTTCAACTTAATTCTAACAGTTTGGCCGCACTTCGCCCAAAAAGCCGTTGGTAGCCGTCGCGATCAGCACCTTTTCGGAAAATAAGGTCAACGCAGATAGTCTTCTAATTTGGTTGAGGCATCCGTCTTTTCGTCGCGATATTTAACGATGATCGGGCAATAGATCGACAGGCCGTTTTGTTTGCCGAATTCGTTTGAGACAGCACGCGAGCCTTGTACGACAACTGCTCCGGCCGGTATCTCGAGTGAATTTCCGTCTTCGGATTTAATGATGCGTTCGTTCGGCAGGTCGAATACCGGAGTCGAACGCGTCAGAATAACGCCGCTCGCCAACACCGCACGTTCACGTACGATCGTACCTTCGTAAACGCCCGTATTCCCGCCCACAAGCACGTCGTCCTCGATAATGACAGGCGTCGCGTTCACCGGCTCAAGCACTCCGCCGATCTGAGCGGCAGCGGAAAGGTGAACACGCTTCCCAATTTGGGCGCATGACCCGACAAGCGCGTGCGAATCAACCATCGTTCCCTCGTCAACATACGCACCGACGTTGATATAGGCCGGCGGCACCACAACAACGCTCGGAGCCACATACGAACCATCCCGAATCGCCGAACCGCCCATGACGATCCGCACACCATCCTCCAACGTCATCGGCCGTAGCGGAAATGTGTCCTTGTCAAAAAACTGTAGAGTCTCAGTCGGCTTAGACATCTCGACCATCTTGCCCATCCGAAACCCGAGCAAAATACCCTGCTTTACCCAAGTGTTAGCGTTCCAATTCCCATTCGAATCTTTTTCAGCCGAACGAATCGCACCTCGGCGAAGAGAGGTCTTGAAGGTTTGATAGATCTCGCGATCGGCCGCATTGAATTCGGTCTTCGAAAACATTGCTGAAATTTCTTCTTGAAGGTTCATTTCTTGGTAGGTTCTCTCAATCGATTATATTTTCTCAAAATCGCTTTCAGCCTGTCGTGCGGCAATGCGAACACGGTGTTTCCGTTGGCCCCTTTCATCGTCTCGGCGGCCACGAGAGCATTGAGAATAGCTTCCTCAGTAGCCTGAACTGTCGCTTCAAATAACGGGTTTATTTTCTCATTCGGCAACATCTGTACGGGGGTAACCTCTTTTGCGTTGCTTGCGCCCGCCGCGTTGGCGGTCGAGAAGGCAAAGAATATATCGCCCGACGTGTTACCGCCATAACCGCCGGGAACCGCGATGCCGAGCGCTGCCCGTTTGACGAGCCGCTTCAGCTGATGAGGCAGCAAAGGGGCGTCCGTCGCGATCACCACGATGATAGAGCCATGCTCTTGAACATCCTTGCCTTCGACCGAGGCAAGATCGGTGATTTCTTTCCCAACTGGCACACCCGCAACCTTGAATAATCTGCGGATGCCGTAATTTGCCTGAACCAGGACTCCGAGGGTGTAACCACCCGCCTTCTGATCGAGAACGCGGGACGAGGTTCCCGTTCCACCCTTGAAGTCGAACGCGACCATTCCGGTTCCGCCGCCCACGTTGCCTTCGGCGATCGGTCCCGATTTTGCGCCATCGAGCGCCTGAAATACATGTTCTTGCTTAACGGAAAAGCCGGGAGCATAGTGCAAAAACCCGTCAAAAGTCTCTGCGACCACCGCAAGGCTCGGGTCGCCGGTGCCGCCGTCTGGCTGCTTCTCCATCGCCCACTGCAGTACGCTGTCCTTTACTGCGCCGACGCTGTACGTCCCGGTTATCATTATCGGCGAACCGAGCATGCCCGATTCGTCGACCCATGTCGTACCGGTCATCTCGCCATTGCCGTTGAGCGTATGCCACGCGGCGAAAAGACGTCCTACGAAATTTTTGCCCTGAGGCAGGATTGCCGTGACGCCTGTTCGAACCGCTTTCTTCCCTTCCCCGGAAATTAGTGTCGAGTAACCGACCTCGACCCCTTTGACGTCCGTGATCGCGTTGTATTGACCAGGCATACCATCAAACGGCACCCCCAAATCACGTGCGCGAGGCTTTGCCTGCGAAAGTCCGGACGCGGACAACAGGAAGAAGAGCGATATACCGGCAAATAATCTTCTCATATCAATCTTTTTTCCGACGGCTCAACGTGAGCGTTATTCAACGAGTCGCCACGACTGCTCGAGCTATCAATCCGATCCCGCCGGCAAACAAGACAAGCATAATTATCGTGTTAAAAAGGCTAGTCGGTTGAAAATAGATCTGCAAATTCATCAAAATGCCGGCGGCGATGACGATGACGCTGATCGCAATTAGGATCCAGCCGACGAGCGATCTGCCGTTAACGAAAACGAACGCGATACCAAAGATTAGTGGGATCAGCGACAGGCCGAAGGTGTTGTAGCCGCCCCAATTCCAAAAGCCGCTGGTCACGATCACGCGGCTGATGAGCATATAGCCGCCCGAGATGGTCATGATGAATCCGATCACGAACTCCACCAAACCTCCCGAAGTCCCGCCCGGCCTTTTCAGATCGTCAAATTCCATACAAAAATTGTAAATTGGAAATTGTCGAACCGTTAATTGGGAAAGAGATGTCCTCTTCCAATTCCCAATTGAGCAATTTACAATTGACAATTCTCAAGCTAGATCAGTTTCAGGTCTTTTATCACCGATCTCAATAATGCACGCGTCTCCGCGGTAACCGGAACGAGCGGCAGTCTTAGATTTTCATCGAGCAAACCCATTTCCTTCATCACAAATTTGCACGGAGCGGGCGAGGCCTCTACGAAGTTCGCTTCCATCAGCGGCAGAATCTTGTAATGAATTTTGCGTGCAAAATGGAACGATCCGTTTAGCGCGTGGTCTACCATCTTGACGGTTTCCTTTGGAATTTCGTTCGCACAGACCGAAACAAGCCCGTCGCAGCCTAGAGAAATTAGTGGCAGAGCTGAGGCGTCGTCGCCGGAGAATACGCGGAAGTTTTTCGGGCGTTTCGCGAGAATTTCCATTATTTGCGAATAGTTTCCGGATGCTTCTTTGGTCGCGACAATATTCTCAAACTCCGCAGCCAGCCGCAGCGTTGTATCGGCGGAAAGATTCGAAGCCGTACGCGACGGCACATTATAAAGCACGATCGGAAAGCCCTTCACCGACTTGGCGATCTCAGCGTAATGTGCAAAGAGCCCTTCCTGCGTCGGTTTATTGTAATAAGGAGCGACGATGAGAGCCGCGTCGGCCCCAACTTCTCTTGCCTTCCGAGTATTTTCGATTGCCGCAGCTGTGTTATTCGTTCCCGTGCCCGCAATAACCTTCGCACCGAGCTTTTTCGCCACATCCACAGCCAAACGAATAACATGTGCCTGCTCCGACGAAGCCATCGTGACATTTTCGCCCGTCGTTCCGCACGGAACAAGCAATTTCACGCCGCCTTTCACCTGCCTCTCGACCAATTTTGTAAAACACGCATCGTCGATCGATCCGTCCTTATTAAACGGAGTAACCAGAGCCGTCGCAGTTCCGTGCAGCCAATCTAATTTCATCGTCATACGTTTGCCACCGATTTCACAGATTAGCACAGAAGATAAGGGAAATTAATTGCAGCTATCGAAGATGGTTGTACAAACAGCGAGATGGGCAGCCTCAGGCAACCGCTCGAAAAAACGCTTCAAGTTTGGGCGGGTCTAATTTCCCTTCAGTCCGCACACCGGAACAAATATCCAAACCAAACGGCTGAACGGTCTCGATAGCTTCGCGAACGTTCTCAGCTTTTAGTCCGCCCGCCAAAAACACAGGTTTTCCGCACGTTTCGACTATTTTGCGGGACAATTTCCAATCATGCCGCCGTCCCGTGCCGCCTAATTCTTTGACAACAAGCGTAGGATTTCCGCTATCAAGCAAAATTGCATCAACAAAAGGTGCGATCTCCGCCGCTTCGTCCACAGAACTTTCCCCGACGACGTGAATAACCTGCACAAGCTTTATGTGAGGCAAAGCAACACGAATCGCGTCGTATTCACGCCCCAACAATTCGTCTACGACCTGAATAGTATTGGTACGAGTCCGCTCGTGGTGTGCAATGATATTCCCCGCCGTCTGCTCACTTGTGAGCAAAAAAGTAGCCACCGGCGGCGGCACAGAAGCCGCGATCGTCCTAATCAACTCATCATCGATTGGCCCCGGCCCGCTAGGCATCTTCCCAACCAATCCGATCGCCGACGCACCACATGAAATAGCCGTGGCAGCCTCGTTTATACTAGATATGCAACAGATCTTTATTCTTGTCATCAAACCCATTTTGATTCGCAGGCAGAACAACTAGTGGGCCGTCCAAAGATGGAAGAGCTGAAAGACATTGCACCGCATGAATCGCAAAACGCAGTTCGTCGGTAATTAAGGATTCCAATTGCTACCGCAATAGCTGAGAATACATAAATAAACAGACCGATCTCACCATCCCACATACTCCAAACAAAAAACAGAAAGGCAACAGTCCCGATGATCTGGATCACCGGGAAAACGACTCGCTTTACCCGCGCGTTTTTATTGAATCGAAGGAAAAGAAACGAGCCCAAGCCCAACAAACCCCCACCAAGCCAGATATAGATAAAATTCTCTTTCATTTATTTTTCACAACAACCTAATCGAGTATCTCATCGATAACATCTACAAATTCATAAAACCCTTTCTTCCCGTATATCCATTCCGCAGCCGTGATTGCACCGAAAGCAAAACCTTCGCGGGAGCGGGCGGTGTGTTCTAGGAGGATTTGATCCGCCGGGCCGTCGAAGCCGACTCGGTGCGTGCCGGGGATGTTTCCTGCACGTGTTGCCGCGATGGTGAGGTCTTTTTTGATGTGTTCGGCGACGATTTCCTTAATTTTTAAGGCCGTGCCGCTCGGGGCGTCGAGTTTGCGGGAATGATGTTGTTCTTCGAGGAAGGTTTCGTACTCGGGGAACTTTGCAAAAAGCTCGGCGGAGTATGCGGCGATGCGGTAAAAAAGATTTACGCCTATCGAAAAATTCGCCCCGAACAAAAACGCTCCGTTTCCATCCAAGACGATCTTTTCGATCTCAGCTTTATGTTCGCTCCAACCTGTCGTGCCTTCCACCAAAGCCACCCCAGCCGTCACACATGCCGCAACATTCCGTCTGACCGCCGCCGCATTCGAAAAATCTATCGCAACTTCCGCCGCAGCCAATTGCTCGACCATTTCGCCCACAGAAAGGTCTTTGTCAGGCTCATCAAACGCCACAACGACTTCGTGGCCCTTATTTTCGGCGAGCGAATGTATCAGCCTGCCCATTGCTCCGTAACCGATAAGTGCGATCTTCATAATGGGAATTTTAACGCAGAGGCCGCAAAGTGCGCAGAGAAGAGAAACCCAAAACTAAATCTCTGCGGTCTCAGCGATCTCTGCGTTCAATAATTTCTTCACAAGATTGACGTACAGTTCGACAGACATCTCAAGATCTTTCTTCAGGACAAATTCATCTTTCGTATGAGCAACAAGGATCGAACCCGGCCCGAGCAGGAGCGGCGTCCCCCAGTTTGGGAGGTGCGGGATATCGGTCGTGAACCGCACCACTTTTTGGTTAAAGCCTTCGACCGCAAGCATCTTGACCGGAAGGCTATACGACAATATCTCCAATTCCCCGCGATCGCGGATAAGGCTTGTCAGAGCGTCGCGGATCGGTTCCATCCGCGTCGTGAGACGGATGAGCATCCCGGCCTCCGCGTTGGGCGGAATGACGTTTAGAGCTATTCCGCCGTCGAGCGTTGCGATGTTGCAGGTGGTCTCGCCGAAGAATTCGTCGTTTGGAAACTTTGTATGGCGAACATCCTCGAGGATGTCGAGCAGCTTTTCGATCGCCGAATCTCCCTGCTCTGGATACGCAGAATGGGCGGCCTTTCCTTTCGTCCTAATTTTTGCCCGAAACGCACCTTTCGAACCGATCGCGAGATCATTATCCGTCGGCTCGCCGTTGATCATGTATTCGCACTTAACCGCAAGCGGATGATCGTTGGCGACTTTCGCTCCGGTCGAAGCACGCTCTTCCTCGACCGTGTAAAGCAAACCGATATCCTCTATTCCTTCACTCCTCAACGCCTCCGCTGCAACGATCTGAGCCGCAATTATTCCCTTCGCATCGCACGAACCGCGTCCGTAGATCTTCTCGTCATCCTCCGTAAGCGCGATGAACGGCGGAACTGTGTCCATATGCGTCGAAAGCCAAACACGCGGCGTGTCGTTAAGATAAGCGATGACGTTGTTCTGATTCGCCGAGACGGCTTGTAATTCGACCGTCCATCCAAGCGACTCAAGATAATCTCGCAACCAAAAACCAACCGCTTCCTCGTCGCCCGAAGTCGACGGTATGCTCATCAGGGATTTTGTTAATTCAAATAAATTCATTCTGTGGCGGTCTCTGCTAGTATATTCCAAGTGAACTCAGCCCTCAGAATAGCTCTACTTGGCATTGCTTGTCTCGCCGTCACCGCAGTGTGTCTTATGATACTCAATACGCTGATCGCGGCAATCGCTCCATGCTATTTGGTTGGGAGCTGCGTCAAAGCCCCGCTCACCGAAACGCTCGCGACCATATTGGACACGATCAGGTATTTCTGCTACTTCGCCGTGTTTCCGCTAGGAGCGATATTGCGCAAGCGAGATTTCCGCAAGTTGACGGGGTCGAAGAACTTTAATCGCATTTCACGATACGCTTTTGCCGCAGTTCCTATTTTGCTACTACCGTTCCGGTCGTTCCTGAACATCAACCTATTTTGAACAGGGCCGCGTGCAAGCGTTTTATCACATCGGCCACTAATTCTTCCCTAACTACAAAAGTCAGATTAACGCTCGACGCCCCGTGCGAAACAAGAGCAATATTCACATCAGCGATCGTCGAAAAGACCTTCGACGCCAATCCAGTGCTTGCCCGCAAGCCCTCGCCTACTACGCAGACAACACCATAACCAGCTTCGACTTCGACGTCGCCGAGGCGCCCGAGTTCGGTGACGATCTTGTCGAGTTCGGCGGTGTTGTCGAGTGTTAGGGCAACGGACACTTCGGAGGTTGAGATCACATCAATGACCGTTCGGTAACGTTCGAAGACCTGAAACAACGCACTCATGAATCCGTAGCTGCCGAGCATTCGGGCCGAGGTGATGCGTAGGATCGTGATGTTCTTTTTGTGGGCGATCGATTTGATCTTATTCGGAGCTTCCGCTGAATCAGCAAGCACCATTGTGCCGATCTCGTCGGGCTCGAACGTGTTGCAGACTCGCACAGGGATCGAGTTATCGACCGCCGGCTTAATGGTTTTTGGGTGCAAGACCTTGGCACCGAAATAGGCGAGCTCAGCGGCTT
>JANPDK010000190.1:0-6282 GCA_031431415.1 Acidobacteriota bacterium
GTATTGCCTGTTATCAAGTAAAGATCACTGACCCGGCACGCTGAATTACTTCCGGAGATCGGAACGATCTCGTCGATGCCTCCGGTTGTTGTGGTCGCGGCATTGATGTTCAGAGACGTCGAGACCGCGTTCGCTCCTGTACCAATCAGATTGAATGTGTTGTCCTTGAACAAGAAAGTAACCTGATCCGTGCGAACACCAGCTGCGGTGTTGTAGGTGTTGACCGTTATATTGTTACCGGCGATTATTGGCGGAACGGTGTCTCGCGAAGAATCCACATCGACGGGTATCCCAAGCAGGGTGGTGATACGGTTGTCCGGCAGGACGACCGTACTGGTCTGCGGATAACTGAAACCGGCGTTGTAGGCATCGCGGCCGATCAAATTCAAAGCGAGCCGCACGTTTTTGTTCAATCCGGTGGATTCACTCACGCTGGATTTCGATTGCGATGCGACTTTTAGCAGGCCGAAAACGGCCCCCGAAACCACGAGAAATATGGTCATCGCGACTACCAGTTCGAGGATCGTGAAGCCGGCAGTTTGATTGAGTCGCACAGCTCTCGCTTCGTTGCAGTTTTTCGATGATGTAAACATAATTTTTACTCCGCCGCCGCGTAATCCGTCAAGACTGTCGTGAGCTGCTCGTCACGAGCCAGCGAACCAACAAAATATCGAACCGTTACCCGAACCGTTCGCATACGGACCAGAGCCCCTCCCGGAGGTGAGCAATTGTAGGATGGCCGATCTGGATCGCATATGTCAGTTATAACGATCTGTCGCCGGAGTGATATCGACGGCGTTCCAGTGTCGTCCGCTGTACCCAGAACCTCGTCCGGACCGGCGTTTGGACGAACGTCCTGCATTCCGATGACAAATACACCACGAGAAACGCCGTCGACGATGTTCGAACCGACATTGCCTACAGCATTCCAGCCCAGACGTGCCGGATCGGTCTCTTTGACGGACATTATCGATTCCATGGTCGAGGCCGCAGTCTGCTTGGCGATCATCTGCTGTTCCTGGCCCCTTGCCTGTATCACTGATGCCGACATTCCGGCCATCAACGCAAGTATCCCGACCATCAAGATGACGATCGCGATCATCACATCTATGTAAGAGAATCCGTCCTCTGATCTGATATTCATAAACTCTCCGATGGACTATGTAGCGGCCAGAGCCGTTCCGTTATGCTTCCAAAATCTGATCGCGCCGCTGCCGCCAAATAAGGTGATCGCCCGAACCAGTTTCAGGCTCTTTGGCGTCGTACTGCCTGGGGTGACGGGCGGAAAAGCGTAGATATTCACGCTGACAGGCGTTCCGGCATTATTGACTACCGAGCCGTCAAGCTGGAATCTAGCCGACCATACGTTATGGCCGGTAACCGTTGTGGTGCCTGCTAGATGACCGACCGAGTCAATCGCAAATGTGATATCCGCGTAATTAGGCGGATTTGGAGTTGAAACGCCGCTCGGTTTTACATCGACTCTCACGTCGGCCGGTTTATCCATCGGGATCGATTTAACAAGTGTGTCAGTCGCAGTTCCCCGCTCATCAATAACCTTAAACGTGTTGTCAGTAAGGTCGATCTCGAAGCGAATAGTCCGGCGACGCGTCAAGGCAAGCTGTGCTGCCTCGCGCATTGTGTCCATTATCTTGATAGCCTGATCATCGGTTCGATATACCGATCTATACTTAAGCAGATATGGAACGGATATCGCGCCCATTATTGCCATGACGGCCAGCACAGCCAACAGCTCTGGCATCGAGAAACCGAGGTGACTGCGTCCGATGCTAACGTTGTTCATATCCGAAACCTCTTTGCCTAGCTTGCTCATCCTACAAAACCTCTCGACCGCTTCCATTCCGGCCTGGACGAAATTGTCTCGTCCTTAATGTATTTTGGGAGCGCTATCCATTATATAGATGGATAGCACAAGAATTTCCAACAATATTGTACAATGTTGAACATTAGAAAGCAATGAATTTGCAAAACTTTTATTTGTAGGCCGTTTGGGCTAGAATTGCTAAGATTTGACCTGATGAAGCGATCGTGTTCGTTGCCTATAAATGACTGAAAAAGACAAGGTTGCCAAAAGCAGTGTATCGCCCGATTGGTTCATGCGTGGAGCCCTCACCAGGATAGGCGATACGCTGGACGCTCTTACTGGGCGACGCTGGGTAGCGTCGAGCAGCCTCGCGACCAGCGAACTTATCGAGAGGATGAAACGGCTTCTGGATTCCGAGGCGAAAGAGGTTCCAGGCAAGGGAATCCTCGTCCCGCACAATATCAAGCTTAAGATGCAGTGGGACAAGTTCTCGACCGACTCGGAGGGCTCACTTGAAAACCTACGAAACGAGCTGCTCGCCGCCGCCGCTGACCATATAAATGATTCTCTCTATTACACTTATGCTCCTCTTCACGTCGAAGTAAAGCCTGACTATTTTACTGAGGGCGTCAAGCTGTTTGTTGGTTTCGATAAGTTCTCGGATGAGGAATCCGAGGCCGAGATGAACGTTACGATCACCGGCGTTCAACTCAGGTCAGCCGACATTCCGGCAGAGATCGTTCCGGCACAGCCGCATTCGGCCTATACTTTTCGCTACACGATCAACGGCATAAGCCACGAGAAGCGATTTGCATTCGAGGCTGGAAAACGGATCTCTGTGGGGCGAACCTCGAACAACGAGCTCGTTATAGACGAGGCAAGTATCTCGAAGATTCATGCCTCGCTTATGGCCGATGTCGAAGGTGCTCTGTCCGTCGCGGATACTGGCTCAACGAACGGAACTTTCATAAACGACGAGCGTATCTCGTACGGAAAGGCATCTGAGCTGCAAGACGGCGATAAAATGAAGTTTGGCGTGGTGGAAGTTACGTTTGAAAAATTACCGGTCGCTTCGCCAGTCGTTGGTGAAGAACCTATTTCTGGCCGCATAAGTATCGATGGAATGGAGTTTGAATCGCGCAGAGCACCTGCCGTACCTGCGCCAGCGGAGTTGCCGGGTGAAAAAACTGCTGAGATCGGCGAGGATTCAACCGACATCAGCGATGACGCGACTGAGCCGAACTACCGCCGAGATGACCTCAGAGAAATGGGCGATGACAACCCTGAGGGCAAATCATGACAACGATCCTGCTTTTTCTCATCGACTGGAATCAATTTCGGCCCGAAAAACTCTTCGGCGGTCAGGTACTCGAACGCACACCGGCTGGGCTGTCGATCGTCTATATTATCGGCGTCGGCATACTTGTCATCTTCTTATTCCTGACGTTGATCGAGAATTTCCGCCGTTCCCGGTTCATCTTTGAGCGTGAACTGCCCGCCGAGGTCGCCCGAAAACTCACCACGGCGGTTGCGAACCGCAGCCTGCAGGTCTGGCATGTCTTTTTTATTGCTATCGCACTCGTTGTATTTGGATTTCAGGTCTACTGGACGTATTTTGCAGACGACTCGAACGAGCAATTTCAAGCACTTGCATACAAGGACTTGCGAACTCGCCGCACAACTGCCGCAAGCCTGCGCGGTTGGATGCTTGATCGCTCGGGCAAGCTTTCAAGCGCTCTTGCCTACTACAGACTCGATGCGAAAGGAGGTATCGATCGAGGGTTCGCCCTTGAACGTGAGATGGCTCACCTGCTGGGAACCGAACGCGGGACGCCGGGTCTCGAGCGCACGCTTTACAAACGACAGGCCGATCCGATGCCCGAGGCGTGGGAAGTTTTGACTCGTATCAAGAAACCCGAGGACGAGCAAAAGGATGTTCGGATCACGATCGACCGCGATCTGCAGGCGTACGTTGCTAAACGGCTTGAAGGCAAAAAAGGCGGCATTGTCGTGATAAACCCGCAAACGGGGGACGTTTTGGCGATGTATTCCAATCCGTCGTACAGCCTGGCTGACGCTGAATCGCTAAGCGGTTATCTCAAACTCGAGGCAGATCAGGCAAACAAGCCACTTCTAAATCGGGCGACGCGAGAGTTCTACATTCCCGGTTCAACGTTTAAGACCTTTACGATGATCTCGTCGTTTCGGGCCGGCAAACAAAATGTGACTTTACCGGGCCGTCCCGCACCGGATTGCTACACGCCATTTCGCGGTTCGCGGCCGATCTGCGACGCAGGTGGCAGTTGTCACGCCTGTAGTGACAACATTCCTCTTACCGAGGCATTCAAGGTTTCGAGCAATCAGTACTTTTCCCAACTCGCGAACGAACTAGGCCGTGAACGCATGGCAGAAACCGCAAATGTTCTCGGAATTGCGGCGGTCGAAACACCAGCGGAGGCCGTAACACGAGGCTTCTTTCCTGAAGTGTGGAATGCAAGTAACTCTCGTACTGCCAACGCTTTAGCCCCGGCACGGTCAACCATTGTCACGGGCAAGCAGCTGACGCTATACGATTCGGGCGTGATCGGCATGGGCCAGGGTGGGGCCGGACAGATGACGCCATTTCAGATGGCTCTGATCGCGGCCGCACCGGCAAACCTCGATGGCAAACTGATGAAGCCCAAGATCGAGGCTGACATTCCACCCCAAATGTTTGCCCAGGTATTGACGAGAGATCAGGCTCGGGCTGTTCGCGAGATAATGTCCACAGTCACAGAAGAACCCGGTGGCACAGGCGGTGTCGTCCGAGCAAAGCTAGCTGGGACAGGAATCACGACGGGCGGTAAGACCGGCACAGCCGACCGCGACGGCGTGCAGGTTTACAACGCAGACGGGACCAAGAAAACTGTCAAGAAGCGTAAAAAGAATGAGGCTGGTGAATGGATCGACTACTTTGATCCGGTAAAGCGAACCAGGTGGGACGGCTGGTTCCTGACCATCGCTCCGCTCGAAAATCCACAGGTCGCCATCGCGGTCGTCGTCGAGGACATTGGCGAAGGTGCGTACGGCGGCACCACCGCCGCGCCGATCGCCGCGGACGTTATCCTAAAAGCGATGCAGCTAGGACTTCTCGGTGACCGGTACAAACCAAAGGTCCAACCGGCAACAACGAAACGCCGCCGATGAAAAATCGAACATCATCACATTTCTTCATCCTGGCGTTGATCGTTTTCGTCACTGCGATCGCCCATTATTCCATCTACTTCGGTGGGCTGATCCGAGGATACGAAACGTCCGGTGTGACTGCCTGGCGAAATCTTTTACTTCTTTGTTTGCTTGCAGTTCTGCCAGTTTTGTTAAAGCGGTTTGTCAGGTATGATGGCAATTGGACGATCTACACATCCGCCATTCTTCTGTTCTCGATCGGGCTGACGGTGCAGTACCGTCTTTTCAGCGATCCTGAATATACATCGAGAAAGGACAAGGCTGAGGCGAGACAGGAGAAGATCAAGGTTCTCCAGATGCATTACATTCAGGAGAATTATTCCGCTGAAAAGAAGCAAATAATGGGCCTTCCAGCCACGCCGCCATCGCCGGTCGACTTATCAAAAGAGACGCCAAAGGCGGCCGAAGACACCGTTACAGGCGTCTTGCTGTCTGGCAAAACGATAAATCCGATCCTCGGTATCATCGGCCTAATCGGCGCGTTTATTTTACTCCGTCGGGGTGACGTGTTGGAATTGCTGCAGAAAAATGGCTTTCTGATCGTATTGCTGACGCTGGGCCCGCTATTTGTGGCCGCGATATGGTCGCGGGCTGGCAAATTCGGCGGGAATCTAACGCCTTGGGAACTCGCGAAGATCCCATTTCTGGTCGGCTTTGCTGCGATCTTGGGCGTCTTGTACAAAAATCTGGCCCGGACATATTGGGGCGTGCCGCGTGCTAAGGACGCTCTGCCGTTGGTATTTATGGCGGTGTTGCCGTTTTTGCCATTCTTTGTGCTCAAAGATTTCGGTCAGATGATGGTTTTTAGTGCTGTTTACGCGACGCTCTATCTGGTCGCGGTTCGGCGCCTAATGCAGCGATTCGTGTTGGTTGGCAGCGTTTTACTCGCTGTTTCGATACTCGTTGTCGGAGCCCTGCCCGAGGCGACGCAGTCGAAAATCCCACTGCTTCCATTGCTTGCGAGCCCAGTACGAGCAATACTTCCCGACCGCATTCAGCAACGATTTCACCTTTGGCTCGACGGATTTAATCCACCAACACCAGAAACCTCTTGGTGGAAAGCGGATTATGACGAATATTACAAAAAACTCGTCGAACGTGACCCAAATCTGCCGCAAATGCTAGCTGAGGATCCGGAACTTCAGAAGACGATCAATATTGACGCCTGGTTCGATGTTTTGGCATTCCAACCCGCTCAAGCGACTTTTGGAGTCGCTTCGGGCGGTACAACG